>JAUXGI010000017.1 GCA_030622295.1 Planctomycetota bacterium | reverse complement strand
GATCCGGCATTTTCAGGCGAAATCCACCCTTGCAGAAACCCTCTTTTTTCTGAAGGGGGCGGATGATACCACACTCTCGCCCAAAGTCAAAGAAATTCCCCCGCCGCCGAGACAATTGGGGTGCACGTCAGAAATGTGGGTAGAATTTTCGGGTATTTCGGCAGATTGTCGTGGTAAGCCTGTGGGCCCGCCAGCGACGGGGACTGTCACCATTACGGAGCGCAGCCCCGATTTATCGGGGCCAGTCCGCCTGAGGCGGATAGATGGTGACTGTCCCCTCGCGGAATTGGATTGGTTCATCTTCTCGCCACTCCGCCAAATAGTATTGACGCGGGAATATGCCCGGAATACACTTGTTCCCTCATAGGAGTTCAAACCATGCGAATTAGAGGCATCCTGCGCAGAACGCTGGAATACGCCGAGCGGCACGGCATGTTGCCGCGGAGCGGCCGTGTGCTCACCGGACTGTCCGGCGGGCCGGACAGCGTGGCTCTGCTCGGAATCCTGCACATGCTCAATGAGTCGGGCCGAATAGACGTGGCGCTGAGCGCCGTACACCTTAATCACAGCATAAGGGGCCGGGAGGCCGACGCCGACGCCCTTTTCTGCAGGGAGTTCGCTGCGGACCTGGGGGTGCCCCTTGTCGTAAAGCGCGTCGATGTGCCTTGCGTCGCGCGCAGGCGCGGCATCTCACTGGAGGAAGCAGCGCGTTACGTGCGCTACGAAGTCTTCAGGGCGGAGGCGCTTGCGCTCGCTCGGAAATCCCCCCGCGCGCCGGTCGTCATAGCGCTGGGACACCAGGCTGACGACCAGGCCGAGACGGTCCTGCACCGTATCCTGCGCGGCACGGGCGTTGCGGGCCTTGTGGGCATACCGCCCGTACGGCGCATGGACCTCGGCTCGGGCGGGAAGACCGCCGCCATCGTCAGGCCCCTTCTGACCACACGCCGCAGCGAAATCCTGGCCTATTTGCATGAAAGAGGCGTGCCGTATCGTACCGACACGAGCAACCTGGGGACGGAATTCATGCGCAACCGCCTGCGTAACGAACTGCTGCCGCTCCTTCGGGAGAAATACAACCCGTCGGTGGATGAGGCGCTCCTGCGCCTGGCGGACATTGCCCGGCAATGGTCCGAAGCGATTGAAGCGTCTATGGGTCTCCAAAAGATTGCCGCGCAAACGGGTGCCTCGCAGGCGTGGAAAAGGGAGGGCAAACTGGATGTGCCGGCGGCCGCTCTGGCCAACCAGCCCGAGGCCTGGGCGCAGATGCTCCTGAAGCGGATATTCGAGAACGCAGGCGTGCCGTTGAAACGCTTCAGCCGGAAGCATTATTCGGCCCTCATGGAGATGGCGCGGGGCTGCGGCGGCAGGCAGTTGCACCTGCCGGGAATGGTCGCGGTCAGGGACGGGGAATCCATACGTCTGCAAAGGGAGAAAGAAGTGAAGGGCCGCGAGACGCCCTCGCGCAAATCGGCAACGCTGGCCGTGGGCGGAAGCGCGAGACTCCCCGGCGGCAAGGTGGAGGTATCCTGTCTTGAAAGTACGCGCCGTCTCAAGCCCGCCGAGCGTGACGGGTGGAGCGAAGTGGTGGACGCGGACAGGGTTTCACCGCCTTTGAAGGTGCGCTTTCCAAGACCGGGGGACAGGTTCCGGCCGCTGGGGGCGCCGGGGCGCAAGAAAGTGCTGGAGTTCCTCGCCGGACGCGGGGTGCCCGCCGCAGAGAGACTCCACGTGCCCATCGTGGCCGACCGCAAGGGGATAATATGGGTCGTGGGACACAGGATTGACGACCGGGTGAAGGTTACACGCGGGACAAAACGTCTTCTCTTACTGAAATGCTCGGGATATGCGACATGAAGACACTCCTACTGGCATGCGGCGCCATTTTTTTCTGGGGGATTTCCCCGCTTTTCGAGAAGGCGGCGTTCAAGGAAAAGCCCGACCCCATTGTGCTGCTGTCTTACAGGACAGCCTTTGTAATCGCCTTTCTCGCGGCGGGACTGCTCATCACCGGCAAGGTCGGCGCCCTGCGCGAAACCTTCAACCTGAAGGCATTCCTGCTGGTGGGCGCGGGCGGATTGAGCGCGGGCTGTCTGGCAATGATTTTCTATTACCACGGCTTTGAGCGAACGCACTTGCAGACATACGTCCCGCTGCTGTCGCTTTATCCCGTGGTGACGTTCTTTGCCGTAATGGTGTTTTTCCCCTCCGAAGCGCCGAGTCTTGACATACGCGGCATACTGCTCAGGCTGCTTGGCACCCTGCTGATAGCGGGGGGTATATTCCTTGTGACGTACAAGTACACGGATGAGCACGCCTTGAAACAGCCCGCACACAACCGCGAGATGACTTCCGGGGACAATTCGCCGGAAGGTAACTCGATGGACGTCCGATAAAAAGGAAAAAGACGGGGCAGGGCCCGGCCCCGTCGTCGGGTTAAACATAAAAACATTGCGGGGGTTAAGGGCTTTGCTATAATAGACTGGTTGATCTTTGCGGAGAAAAGGATTTTTTCGAGCCTATGGCCATCATATCACTAAAGAACGTGTCCAAGATATACCGGACCGCTGCCGGCGAACAACTGGCTGCCCTGGACAACGTCAATCTGGAAATCGAGGAAGGCGAGTTCGTCGCAGTCGTAGGAGAATCCGGTTCCGGCAAGACCACCCTCCTCAACATGATAGGCGGCCTGGACCAGCCCACCGAAGGGTCGGTGCTGGTGGACAGTCATGATATAACCAGCGCCGGTGACAGGGAGTTGTCTTTGTTCCGCAACAGGTCCATCGGCTTCATCTTTCAGTCCTTTCATCTGCAGCCCCTGCAGACCGCCCTGGCCAACGTCATGGTGCCGCTGCTTTTTGCAGATGCCTCGTGGCCGGAAGCGCGCAAGAAGTCGGAAACCAGCCTTGGTCTCGTGGGGCTGGCAGACAAGGTAAACCAGCGGGCCAATCAACTGTCGGCGGGACAGTGCCAGCGTGTGGCGATCGCCCGGGCGATTATCAACAGCCCGCGAATACTCCTGGCTGATGAACCCACGGGCAACCTGGACGTTCACACCGGCACCGATATCATCAACCTGCTGAAACAGATAAACATGGAACAGAAAACCACCGTTCTCCTGGTGACACACGAACGGGATGTCGCCTCGCAGGCCCAAAGAATGATAACGATAAAGGAGGGCCTCATAATTTCCGATGCCGCGATAAAGGCAGAAGGCGATGAAAACAAGCAATAGACTCATGCTCGCCTGTGAAGGCGTGATGACAAAGAAGGTCAGGACCTTCATGCTGGGCATCGGCGTGTCTGTGGGGACGGCCGCGCTGATATTTCTTGTGTCGCTCATCTTCGGCGCCAAGGCATACGTGGACGAGAAGGTCGGCGGGATACGCGAGAACCTGCTCAACGTCGGCATCAAACCGCCGCCGCCCCACAACCCCCAACCCCTCGACGACTCCGCCTACCGGCAACTGCTTCAAATCAAGGGAGAAACGGGCGAGGTTGTGGACGTATACAGGGAACTGCCCATTGCCCCGCGTCCTTACATCAAGGTAAAGAACCAACCGGCGAACAACTGGTTGAAAGTCGTCAGCGTGGACGAGGGACTTTACCAGAACAACCCGGACAACCCTATCCCCGACTTCAAATACCGGCACGTAGAGCCGGTGGATGAAAGCGAGATAACCTTCCCCGAGGCCGACGAGACCGAAGCAACGGAGGAAGAGAAAGACACAAACTTCATACCGGTCATCGTGCCCAACGTGTTCGTGGAAGCCCTGACGAGTTTCGCGGGGGATGAGCGTAAAAGTCTCAAGCAGTTCTTTGATATTCTCCAGGGACAGGAACCGTTCTACGTCCTGGTACAGGGCAAGGGCTATCGTTGCAAGGTGGTCGCCGTGGACAACACGGTTTCCAGTTGGTCCATCGCCGTGCCCTTCCGGTACGGAGAGGAGTGGAACAGGCACCAGGGGGAACAGTTCCCCGACTACAAGTGGCCCAATTACGACCGCTTCGTAGTAGAGGCTACGGACATTAAACATCTTGATGACATAAAAGAGAAAATCGCCGCCGCCGGTTACCAGCCCCAGCCCACGGAAGCGCAGGAGATAGGCATCGCCGTCTCTCGCGGCGCAATGTATCTGTTCCTGCTGGCCGTCACCTTCTGCCTCGTCATCGCGCTCGTCTCCGCCATCGGAATCTTCAACGGCCTCTCCATCTCCATCATGGAACAGGCCCCGCGAATAGGAATACTCCGCTCCGTGGGCGCCACCAGGACGGACATATCCTCAATTTATCTCTTCGAGGCCGCAATCATTGGAATAGTCGGGGGGATAATAGGACTCGTCGCTGCCCATCTCCTCATGTGGGGCTCGGACATCGCCTTGAAGGACTTCCTCTCCGATGTCACCAACATCAGGGACATACAGACGCTATTTGTATGGAGCCTGCCGGAGGCGTTCTACATCCGAACAGGCGCAGTCGGCCTGGGCGTGATCACCAGTCTCCTCGCCGGCGTAGGACCGGCGTACCGGGCCTCGTGCCTCAACCCCGCCGTCGTCCTGCGCGAAGGTTGAGGGCATTCCACTGGTTGTATCTGACACCGCACTATGACCGAGCATGAGACGTACATGTCGCTCGCTCTGCGCCTCGCCGCGAAAGGCCGGGGACTGGTCGAACCCAACCCGATGGTCGGCGCCGTCATCGTCAAGAACAGGCATATCATCGGGAAAGGATGGCATAAGAAGTACGGCGGTCCGCACGCGGAGGTATATGCTCTCAGGGCGGCGGGCGGGAACGCACGCGGCGCAACCCTTTACGTCACCCTGGAGCCCTGCACGCACTACGGCAAGACCCCCCCCTGCGTCGACGCCGTCATCGGGGCGGGGATCCGCCGCGTTGTTATCGCCACGCGAGACCCCTTCCCCGGCGTCAACGGAAAGGGAATACGGAAACTTAAGCGCGCAGGCGTCAACGTCATTGAGGGAATACTCGCAGACGAGGCGCGGACGCTCAACGCTGGATATTTCAAGCGCCTCACCACCGGCATGCCCCGGGTCGTCGCGAAGTGGGCGATGACGCTCGACGGGAAAATCGCCTCCCGCACGGGAGACTCGCGCGGCATCTCATCTGAAGAATCGTTGCGCTACGTCCACCGCCTCCGTGCTCATGTGGACGGAATCATCGTCGGCATCGACACCGTACTCAAGGACGATCCGCTGCTTACCGTCCGCCGCTGGTCCCGCCGCGGCGCTTCGCCCGAAGAATACCAGCCGACGCGAATCGTTCTGGACGCGAAATGCCGCTTACCACTCACCTCAAAGATAGTCGGCACGGCCGGTTGGATCGACACACTTGTGGCGACGACGCGGCAGGCGCCTGCATCGCGCGTCGAGCGCCTCAGGAAAAGAAATGTGGAAGTCATGACGTTCGGCGCTTCAAGGAAGAGGGTCAACCTGCGTGCCCTGCTGAAACACCTGGGCACGAAGCGTGAATTCACCAACGTCCTTATCGAAGGCGGCTCCGAGGTTCTGGCGAGCGCGTTCGAAGAGGAGGTGGTGGACGAGGTCCGTGTCATCCTCGCGCCAAAGATTCTCGGCGGGGCGAGGGCCGTTACTCCCGTCGCCGGCAAAGGCATAGCCAGAATAGCCGGCGCGCTGCGCCTCACGAATATCAAGACCCGTCGTCTCGGCCCCGACACTCTCATTACCGGCCTCATCGAGCAATAATCAACCCGCATTTCTCACCAGAAAAATGTAGGGAACGGGCTTTAGCCGCCTGAGGCGGATTCCGGGACGGTCTAAAGACCGTCCCCTACACCGCAATTGCGTGACAGGGTGCTTGCTCGACGTCGGCGAACGCTTGGCTGCTGAAGCATATCAATCGCGCCTTTGTGCGCAGGCGACAGAAATCCTGGTGAGAAATGCGGGTTAGTGACAAGAGGCGGATAAAGGGGGGTGGGGAAGAAGGGTAGGGAGTCTGAGGTTGAGGTCAACGGACCAAGAGGACGGGGCACGGAGCGCCGTCCACCACGAGTTGGCGCCCGCGTGCGGTGAGGTCGCGCCGGATATCGGCTGAGTTGAAAGTTCCCATAATTATAAGGTCGGCCGATTTGCTCGACTGCTCGGCCAGCATGGCGGAGTGTGCCGAGCCCTTGAGCAGGACGGTGTCCATCTTCACGCCTGCCTTTGCTGCGGTGTCTTTGGCGTTTCGCAGGTATTTCTCCGCGGAGGCCGTCAGTTCCACCTCGAATTCGTTCATTTCGTCCATGACCAGCAGGCGCTGCTTCAGGAGCGTGCCCAGCGTCTCGGTATCAACGACGGTTACCGCGGTGACCTTGGCTCTGGATGCGCGCGCTATGCCAATCGCCGTCTTGCACGCGCGGTCGGCGGAGTCGGTGCCGTCTATCCATACGAGTATATGCTTGTAAGGTAGTGCGTTCGCCATCATGCCGCCTTTCTTCAGACTCAGGACTGGAGAGCAGAGACCCGCAAGGAAGCAGGCGGGCAGGCAAGCGGGAAAGGGGCCACAGTTTCAGGTTCTCCGCCCCAGGCGGATTTCGACTTTCAGGTGGCCGTCACTGCCGCCCGTTGCCTGTCTGCTCTTGCCTTTTGACTGATGTTATTCCTCCCGCCTCTGCTTTATCATCTTCATGATTATCATGTCTTCACGGTCGCGCTCTTCCAGTGTATCGGTGATATACTCCAACGTCTCGCGGTACTGGGGCAGGAATATCTTTTCGAGCGCGTTCACGCGGCGCTGCGTTTTCCTGACCTCGATTGCCAGGCGAAACACCGCGCTTTCCACCTCCGCCAGATCTCCCACGAGTTTCAGTACCTTGTTGAACTTCTGCATCACTTCGTCGGAGGTGGAGTTCGATATGGTCAGTCCGAACTGCACGCCGGGCTTCACTTCCGGTGCGATGACCTCCGGAATCTCTATGCCCATGACCCTGCGTCCGGTCAGTGTCACCCCGTGCTCGACGTTCACGGCCAGCGCCTCCTTTTCCAGCATGACGGAACTGGAGGAGAGTTCCGCCTCCCTGAGCGCCTCAAAGGCCTCCGCCAGCGCCTCGTCGGTGAGCCTCTGTACACGACGAGCCTTGTCCAGGTGTCCCATCAACTCCAGCACCAGTATCTGCCGCTTCTGTTCGAGCAGTTCAAATCCCTCCTGGGCAAAGTCCAGTTGCTTGCTCACGCTAAGGGCGCTGCTCTTTGTCGGCGGCACGTTGAGTCTTGTCATGTCGGCCCTGCGATTTACGTATTATAACAGAGAATAAACAGGGACTGGAGCGGACTGAATCGGGCAAAATATTTCTTGCTCTATCCCTCTGTCGCCGTCTGCGGCAGGCAAACCTTCGTCCCTTGCCCCCGGCCCCCGACTACTGATTTCTGCCTGTTGCCTTCGGTCTCAGGTCTTCCGTGTTGCGTCTGTCTGTTCGTCAATCCTTTCGACCTCGGCACGCGGGCGGTAGTAAGCGCTCAATTCTTCCTCGGTCAGGCGGTGCAACTCCTCTTTCGGGAGGGCGGTTATGGCCTTCCAGCCGAGTTCCAGCGTCTGTTCAATAGTGCGGTTTTCGAACTCGTCCTGTCTGAGAAACTGTTGTTCGAATTCCTCGCCGAACTGCATGTAGCACTTGTCCAGGGGGCTGAGTTCTTCTTCGCCGATGACCGCCGCCAGGGCGCGCACTTGCTTGACGCGGGAGTAACATGCGAACAACTGGCTGGCAAGGTGCGGGTGGTCGGAGCGAGTCCGGCCCTCGCCTATGCCGTCCTTCATGAGGCGCGACAGCGAAGGCAGGCCCGCTATCGGCGGATAGATGCCGCGCTGGAACAGGTCCCGGTCCATCACTATCTGGCCCTCGGTTATGTAGCCCGTCAGGTCGGGCACCGGGTGCGAGATGTCGTCGGAGGGCATGGTCAGTATTGCGACCTGTGTTATCGAGCCGGGGGAAGATTCCACGCGTCCCGCGCGCTCGTATATCTCCGCCAGGTCGCTGTACAGGTAGCCCGGGTAGCCCTTCCGCGAGGGTATCTCGCCGCGCGCGCTGCCTATCTCGCGCAGGGATTCGCAGTAGTTTGTCATATCGGTCATCAACACCAGCACGTGCATCCCTTCGTTGAAGGCCAGGTGCTCGGCGAGCGTCAGCGCGACGCGCGGCGTCAGCAGGCGTTCAATCGAGGGCGCGCTTGCCAGACTCAGGAACAGCGCGGACTGCCCCAGGACGCCGCTTTCCTCGAAACTCCTGGTAAAAAACTGTGCGACGTCGTGCTTGACCCCCAGCGCGGCGAAGATGATGGTAAACTCGATTTCTTCGCGCAGGAGCGTGGCCTGTCGCGTTATCTGCGCGGCAAGGCGGTCATGCGGCATGCCGCTGCCGGAGAAGATGGGCAACTTCTGACCGCGCACCAGCGTGTTCATCCCGTCGATGGCGCTGATGCCGGTCTGGATGAAGTCGCGGGGGTAGGTGCGCGCACAGGGATTTATGGGCGCGCCGTGCACGTCCATGTCCGTGCCGGTAAGCGGCGGGGGGCTGCCGTCGATGGGACGGCCAAGCCCGTCGAACACGCGCCCCAGCATGTCGTGCGACATGGGTATCTTCAGAGCCTCGCCCAGGAACCTGACGCGGCTGCCCGTGGCCGTGAGCCCGGAGGTGCCTTCGAGCACCTGCACCACGGCGCGCTCCTCGCTGATGTCCAGCACGGTTCCCATGCGCAGGTTCCCCTCCACGTCGCGCACCTCGACCAGTTCATTGAATCCAACGTCGCGCACGCGCGCAACAAAGATGAGCGGTCCGGTTATCTTTGATATCCCGCAGTATTCAACGGCGCTGTGCTCTTTCACCTTTTCCCTCCCTCCAGTTGTGCCAGTTCCGAGTCAACGGTTGCGAGGAGTTTCTTCAATGCTTCCGTGTCTTCATCTCGTATGGCTGTCTTTGCGCGCAGTATCGCCTGGACGCAGGGCAGGTCACGCACGGCCCTCAGCGGCGCTCCGCCGGCTATGACGGCGCCGCCCCTGTGCCACAGCCAGAGTATGCAGCGGAGTATGCCCATCTGCTTCTCGGGCGCGCAGTACATGTCGTTCTCGTCGAACGCGTTCTGTTGCAGGAACGCGTCTTTCATCAGTTCCGCAATGAAGAGCACCAGCCTCTGCGAGTCCGGCAGCACATCCGGTCCGACCAGTTTCACTATCTGCTGCAGTTTGTCCTCCTTTTGCATTATCTCCAGCGCTTCGTGGCGCATACCGCCCCATTGGGGTTCGTGCACGCGCCACCACTCGGCGATCTCGTCCGCATATTCGCTGTATGAGGTCAACCAGTTTATCGCGGGGTAGTGGCGGGCGTTCGCCAAATCGGTATCCAGCGCCCAGAAGCAGCGGATGAAGCGCTTCGTATGCTGCGTGACAGGCTCGCTGAAGTCGCCTCCCATGGGCGAGACGGACCCGACGATGCTGATGGAGCCTTCCTTTCCGCACAGCGTCCTCACGCGGCCGCCGCGTTCGTAGAAGGATGCCAGATTGGCCGGCAGGTGCGCGGGGAAGCCCTCTTCGACGGGCATCTCCTCCAGGCGCGCGCTCAACTCCCTGAGCGCCTCGGCCCAGCGGGAGGTGGAGTCCGCCATCACTGCCACGTCGTATCCCATATCGCGGTAGTATTCGGCCAGCGTAATCCCCGTGTAAATCGAGACCTCGCGGGCGGCCACAGGCATGTTGGATGTGTTCGCGACGAGTATCGTGCGTTCCATCAGCGAGCGGCCGGAGCGCGGGTCGACGAGTTTGGGGAACTCAACGAGCACGTCCGTCATCTCGTTGCCGCGCTCACCGCAGCCGATGTAAACTATGATGTCGGCGTCGCACCACTTGGCCAGGGAATGCTGCGTCATCGTCTTTCCGGTGCCGAAGCCGCCCGGGATAGCCGCAGTGCCGCCTTTGGCAAGGGGAAAGAACGTATCGATGATGCGCTGACCGGTCATGAGCGGCCTGTCGGGCCGGAGCCTTTCATCGTAGGGTCGGGGCTTGCGGACCGGCCATTTCTGAATCATGGCGACCTCCGCCGTTCCACCGGCGGTCTCTATGCGGGCAATCACGTCAGTCGCCGTATAGTTTCCTTCATCCGCGATGTCGGCGATTTCGCCCGAAAGGCCCGGCGGCACCATGACGCGATGCTCCACGAGGTCCGTTTCCGGCACGATGCCCAGCACTTGTCCCCCCTTCACATGCTCGCCGTTGCCGACGGTGGGGGTGAAGTGCCACTGCACCTCCGCGTCAAAGACGTCGACCTTTTCGCCGCGCTCGATGTAGACACCCTTGAGGCGGTGAATCTTGTCGAGCGGCCGCTGAATGCCGTCGAATATCTGGCCGATGAGTCCCGGCCCCAGTTCAAGCGAAAGCGGGCCGCCCGTGGGATAAATGGGCCAGCCGGGCCTGAGGCCCGTCGTGTTTTCGTAGACCTGTATCACCGAACGGTCGCCCTCGATTCTGATGACCTCGCCGATGATGCGCTCCGGGCCGACCTCGACGACCTCATACATCTGCACGTTCGTCAGGCCCATCGCGTGAATGATGGGGCCGTTAGCGCGCGTGATGATACCAGCCTGTCGTGTTGCTGTATTTTCAGTCATGCATTCTTACCACGGATCTCGCGGGTTGCGGCACATTTCACGTGCCATATCTCTTTTCTGTTCCACCCGTTATGTCTAATAACACACAAAGGGGTCTGACCCCTTTG
>JAUXGI010000352.1 GCA_030622295.1 Planctomycetota bacterium | reverse complement strand
TACATCGACAGCCCGGAAACCAACAGGGACGGCAGGTTTTATTTCAAGAACGATGACAAGGCGCGAGACCTGAACACGGAGTACCTGACGCTCGGCGCAAGGTCGCAGATAATGCTGGAACTGACCAGGCGAAAGCCGCTCGCTAGGGAAAACGCGGCGCATCTCGCCAGGCGGGCGGCCAGGCGCTTCCGCGTCAGTGTGCCGCTTGAGAGGACCCTGCCTTTGCGCGCCAGAAACTTCTCCCGCGACGATGAACATATATGGACGGGCAAATGAACATATTATCACCTACTGTCACCTAAAGGGGTCAGACCCCTTTAGGTGACAGTAGAGTTGTGCGAGAGGGATTGACATCCGCAAGACCAGATATTGGAGACTTACATGCAGAGGGGCATAGCAGTATCACCGGGCATAGCCACCGGACGCGTGTACATGTGTGAAGGCGCGCAGGACCTGCAGCGCCAGGTGGAACATACGACAGCACATGATTTCGACACGGAGTGGCTGCGCCTCCGGGACGCCGCGCGACGCTCGGACCATGAACTGGCGAAACTTGTCGGAGAAGTTCGCTTGGAACTGGGCCGCGCGGAAGCGGCCATATTCGAGTCCCAGCGTGCCATGCTTCGCGACGGCGCCGTCGAGCAGGAGATGCGCGAAATCCTGAAACGCGGCGGCATCTCCGCGGAAAAAGCGCTCGCGACTGTCATCCAGAAGTATGAGCGTATGCTCGGCAGCGCCCACGACGAGTACCTGCGCGCGCGTGCCGCAGATATCCGCGACGTCGGCCAGCGCGTCCTGTCCATACTGCTCGATGAAGACCAGGACGCATTGATAGCGCGTGAGGAGCATGTCATCGCCGTCGCCGGGCAGGTTATCCCGTCCCGATTGCTCGGACTGCTCAAACAAAAAATCGCCGGAGTGGTGACGGAACTCGGCAGCCGCACTTCTCATGCCGCGATACTGTGCCGCTCCTACGGCATTCCCGCCGTAACAGGCGTCGCGCACATACTGGACAAGGTCTCACTTGGAGATACGGTCGCGATTGACGGCAGCACCGGCGAGGTATGGGTAAACCCGGAGAAAGGCATTCTGAAGGAACTGCACCGCCGCCGCAGGGAACGCAGCGCGGTCTGGCGGGAACTCGGCGCCCGGAAGGATTCACCCGCGCTCACAAAGGACGGGGTTCACATACGCGTTTTCGCCAACATTCGCACCTCGCAGGATGCGCACGCGGCCACGGTCGCCGGCGCTGAGGGAGTGGGGCTCTTCCGCACGGAGTTCATGTACATGAACGCCCGCAATCTGCCCAGCGAGGAAGAACAGGTGACGGCGTATCGTTCGGTCATCCAGGAAATCTCTCCCAATGTCACCACAATCCGCACGCTGGACCTGGGCGGAGATAAAATGCCGCGCGGATTTGAAAGCTCCCGCGAACCCAATCCGTTCCTCGGCCTGCGCTCCATACGCCTGTCCTTCCAGCGGCCGGAGGTGTTCAAGGAGCAGATACGAGCCATATTGCGCGCCGCCGAGTCCGGCCCGACGAAGTTGATGTTCCCCCTCGTTACCACCATTGGCGAGATGAAGCGCGCCCGCGACCTCGTCGAGCAGGCAAAACAGGAACTGAGGGAGGAAGACCTGCCGCACGACCCGGACGTGCCCGTCGGCCTCATGATAGAAGTGCCAGCGGCGGCCCTCATGGTGGAGTCGATGATGAAGTATGCGGACTTCGCCTCCATCGGCACCAACGACCTGATACAGTATATTCAAGCGGCGGACCGCACCAATCCGCAGGTCGTCGATTTGTACGACGCCCTTGCCCCCGCGGTCCTCAGGACCATAAAACAAGTGGTTGACAGCTGCAAAAAGATGGGCAAACCCGTGGCCGTTTGCGGTGAGATGGCCGCCAGACCTCTCGGCGTCCTTTCGCTCATCGGACTGGGCGTGAAGGAACTGAGCGTAGGCCTCTCGTTCGTGCCGCTCGTGAAGGGCATCGTCCGTTCGCTTTCACACAAGGAAATGGTCCAACTTGCAGAAAAAGCGCTCGGCCTCGACGACGGTTCCGAAATAGAAAGCATGTACCACGACGTTATAGTGAAGATTGCCCCCTGGGCCGAAGAGGTCGCCTGAGCAGGCCAAAGGCAGAGGAACGGGGGTCTGACTCCCCGAGCCTGGTATCTCCCGTGGTGAGAAATGCGAGTTAGTCCGAGTCAACGAACATCTCGCACGCGCCCGCCGCAAGTTCGCATACAAAGAACTGCGCCTCTCCCGGCGGATTGCACGCCGCCAGGTATGATGCCTTCCATTCCTCGGTGAATGCGTCGGCCCCCTCACGGCGCACAACC
>JAUXGI010000083.1 GCA_030622295.1 Planctomycetota bacterium | reverse complement strand
TGCCCTTGCCCGCGGAATACAGGTCCTTGATATCCTCGTGGAGTCTCTTCTCCTGTTCCTCGAGGTTCTTCTGCGCCTGCTTGTATGCAAAGTGTTGCGCCTTTTCGCGCGCGCGACGGTTCGCCTCTTCGCGGGTGATGCCCTCTATCTGACTGGCCTCTTTTTCGTACGATTGCCCCAATTGGTACAGGGCGTCGTCGGCCACGGGACTTGTCGGGTAATCGACGGCCACTGTGAGCAGCGCCGCGCGGCCTTCTTCCAGTTTGCCCTCGGCCAGGTAGAGCAGCCCCGCGGCGTAAAGCGCGTCGTCCGCCAGGTGGCTCTCCGGGTAATTGCGGACCACCTTTTCGTACTCGGCGATGGCCTTGATACTGTCTTTGAGACTTGTCTCCACTATGTAGGCTATCTGGTTTTGCGCGTCATCCACCTTGCGGCTCTTTGCTTCATCTATGAGCAACTGGAAGCGCTCGATGTCCTTCAGGATGGGGATGCGCCTCCTCGCCTCACTAGAGCGCGGGTCGCCGTGGTAGTCGCGCACGTAGTCCTGGTAGGCGCGGATGGCCTTGCGCCACTGGCTCAACTGGATGTAGCATGTGGCGATGGACATGCGCGCGTTGGCGGTCCATTTACCCTTCTTATATTCCTCGATGACGCGCTCGTAGGCGACGATGGCCTGGTCCCAGGCCCCGTTTGCCTGGTGTACCTCGCCGATGGCGCGCAGCGCCTCGCCGGCCTGCGGGTGTCGCGGGAAGGAATCCACGAACACGCTGTAGACGTGCAGCGCTTCTATCCAGCGGCCCTTCTCGCGCAGTTCCCTGCCGATGTTTAGAATAACCGCCTGTACCTGAGCGGACTTGGCGTTCTGATTTGTATTGAGGAATTCCTGGTATGCCTCCACCGCCCGCAGGTAGTCCTTAAGGCCGCTGTAATAGGCGCCCGCAATCCGGAGGCCCGCCTCACCCCGCCGGGCCATAACCGGGTATTGCCGGACGAGCATGGAGTAGACGTCTATCGCCTCCGCCCAGAACTTCTTCCCTTCGAGTTCCTGCGCTATCTGCCAGACCTTGTTGAAGACCTCGGATGCCGGCGGGGCTCCTGTCTCGCTTTGTCCCAGGGCCAGCAATTCCTCCGCGGCGCCCACGTACCGCCCGCGCGACCGTGTGGGACTGAGCATGCTTACGAGCCGCGCCTCGTCCAGGAAACTGTCGGCCAGCGCCCTGCGCGCGCCTTTAACCGCTTCTTTTTCTTCCGGGAAGGCCTTCGCGAATGCGACCAGTTTCTCACGGGCCGCCTTGAAGCGCTTCGCGATCTCAGCCAGACGGTCCATCGGGTCCATCTTCGGGTCCGGCGACGTGCGCGCCCAGGCCAGGTAGTCCATCCGCACGTTCAGTTCCAGTTGCGCCAGCGCCCCGTCTTGTGGATTGTCACTGATGAACTTTTCCAGCATGGCTGCGGCGTGGTTGTATGCGTGTATAGAGCGCAGGTGCGAGACGGCAACCATTATCTCCGCTCGAGCCTTCTGTGCGGCGGGTGTGCCGGGGTGCTCCCTCATGATTGTCTTTAACTTCTTGTACGCCGCTTCGAAAGCCTCCAGGCGACGCTTAATTTCCTTTTCGGTGAGAATCGGTATCCGGACGATCTTGTCGCCGATGACTTCCCAGTTGTAGTTGCCATCCGCGCCGATTTTACGGAGCGTTCTCTGCCGTGCCTGCTGTTTCTGCTGTTCCTGCTGGGTCTTCAACTCGACTTGAGATAACCTGCGGGCGACCTCCGCCTCCTTCCGGCGCAACTGCACCAGCATTTCCCCCTGGGGGTGGAGGCCGAAGCGGACCTTTTCTTCGGCCGTTTTATCCAGCCCCTCCGTCTGGAACCTCAGTTCCTCGAGGGTCTTTTTCAACTCATCTCGTTTTATGGACAGTTCATCCAACTCGCTGTCACGTTCAACTATTTCATCACGCGGCGCTCCCCCCGGACGACCGTATGCTTGGTCGAAATAGAAACCCCATTCGTCCGGTGAGCCGCGGAATTCCGCCGGGCGTTTGCCGACCGTCAGCGGTTCTTTTGCGACAAGTTGTAGCATTTCCAGGGCGTGTTCCGGCAGTACCTTGCCGATATCGCACAGCGACTGTTCGAACAATACCTGTTCGGGATACCGGTAGGACAGCTCCTTTATGAGGAAGAAGCCGTATACCGTCGAAGCCACGTCCCACGCCCCGGCCTTCGCGTACGTGATCGCAATACCACGCATGTCACTGTATGCCGGCAGCACGTGCAGCGCCCGCGGTCTTTCCTTTATCAACGCCAGGTACGCCTCAATGGCCGCCTTGTACTCCGGGGAGATCTTCGAGGGCTTCTCTCCCGCTTTTGCGTCACCGGACCATTGCGCGAACGCCTCGTCAGCATTCAGCAGCAGACACCTTGCGGCCAGGTACTTCATTATTCCGTGGCCGTCCCACTTCGCGTTTTTTTCGGCGATAGTAAGATATATCGCTCGCGCGACGTCGTATGCTTTCTTGCTCTGATACATCCGTGCAATTGATATCATCCCCTTGCGCGCGGCTGCGACGTAGTCTGAGCCGGGCATATCGACGACCTCCTGGTACTTCTCAAGCACTTTGCCGTGCAGTTTCGTCAGTTTCCGCTTTCTGATTCCACCGTATGTTGCGTCTAGGCGGGTGAACTCGCGGTCGGCCTCTATCTTCAGGATTTCGGTCTGCGTGAAGCCCACAAAGTCCGCGAGCGGGCTTGCCGCACCCGGCGCACCGGGCTTGCGGTCAAGCAACATATCCAGCGCCTCGGAGGCGACATCGTAGTATTTCATCTCCGCGTAAAAGTGTGCTATCTCCGTTGCCAGCCCCAGCGCCCTCCTGCCGGCCACGGATTCTCTCTTCGTGCCGGCCACCTCCTTAATGATTGCCAACGCCTTCTTCGCCGAATCGCCCAGTTTCTCCGGGACCCGCCTGAAGGACCCCTGCAGTTCGGCGATTTCCTTCTGCTTGTTGCGAAAGTGGAGTATCGCCAGTATGACTTTTACGTCGTCCGGCCGCTTGAGCGGGGTCTTGAGCAGGCGCTCGCAGATGACTATTGCCGGGTTGAGAAGCGTCTTGTTTCGGTAGAAATCGGCGACCTTCACCACCGCCGCTACCGCCTTATCGTGCATATCGGGACACGCCGCAGCCCTGATGTAGGCCTCTATGGCCGCTGCGAAGCCATTGTTCGGCGTCTTTTCCTCCGCGCTGGGACCTATGCGCTCCAGGTTTTCCTTGAATATTTTCGAACCGCGTGCGAAGTGTGCATCACCGAGCAGTATCTCAATCTGCGGGCGGTATTTGCTTGTGGCGGGCATGGCATCCAGCGCCTTCCCTACCGCCACGGCCGCGACCGACGGCGCGCCCGCATTTGTGTATCGACGCGCAATCGTTTCCAGGCCGCGCACATACACCGCAAGCGGCGCATCATCTCCCGTTCCAACCGCCTCGATGATTATCTCCAGGGCGCTTTCGTGCCCCGGTGTGAGAGCGGCGGGCTGCGAGGGGACACCGTCTTCATCGGCCAGGTGCAGCACGAGGGCAAACACTTGTTCCATCGCATCGCGCATGAACCACCGGTGGCTTGCCTTCTTTGCCGCGTCCGTCGCGAGGGCTTTGATATACGCATTCACCGCCTGACGGGCGCTGCCTTCCTTGCTCAGGAGCCGCGCAAGTTCGAAGCGCGCCCTGAGCGCCGATTCGGTTCCGGGGTGTGTTGAGATAATGAATGTGTAGCGCTTGCGCGCCTCGTCGAGTCTGCCCAGGCCTGCCAGGGCCATCCCGTGGATCAGCCGTGCCCTCTCCATACCCGGATCCTTCGCATGGCGCAACTGCCAGGCGAGAATATGCTCGACCGCACGCTGATATTGTCCCGTTCCCACGAGCGCCTCCGCGACGAGCAGTTCGATGCGCGCGCGGGTCTCGGCGCCTGCGGCCATCTCGAGTATCTCGCGGCCTTTTCTGAGTGCGTGCACGTAGAGACGCTCCTCAAGGAGCGTTTCCACGACCTCTATTTCCGCGTCGATGTCCGTCACTGCGCCCTTCAGCCTCTTGAGGCGCTCCTCCAGCGCCTTGTTTGCCGGTGCCAGTTTCAGGGCCTTCGACCAGGACTTCACCGCTTCATCAACGCGACCCAGCACGAGGCACGTCTTGCCCAGCCAGATGTGCACCTCGGGGTTTTGCGCATCGGTGTCGCGGGCTTTGAGAAAATGGGCGAGTGCCTCGTCGTATTTCTCCTCAGCGAAGGCCTTTCGCCCGGCGTTGAATTCCTCGCGCGCAATCTCCTGGCAGAAGGCGACGCCGCTGACGACGAGAAAGAAACAGAGTGAGATAAGAAGTGATGCTTTCATTGTAGTCCCTCCGTCCAACCGTGAGGTGTGATGCTTGATATCGAATACCCTTACATGCTTATACGTAATTTGACGCGGAAACGCGCAATCGGTTCCCGCTTTTCATAATTTTTTTCAGAAGGCCGCCCCGCCTTGCGGGGTCTTTTTCCTTTCACACTCACTGCCCTCGGACGCCGTCCCCGAAGATACCGAGCGCGAAAAGTGCAAGAGCAGCCGAAGGCTGCCCCGCCTTGCGGGGTCTTTTTCCTTTCACACTCACTGCCCTCGGACGCCGTCCCCGTAATCCGTTTCAAGCCGTGTAATCGGTGGTCGGTTTTCGTTCTTCTCCGCAAGTCTGTCTCAATGTGGTTGAAAAGGCCAGCGGGCTCTGATAGCATCAGTTTGATATGGCAAAGAAGGCGACAAAGGCGCAGCGCAGATTTATTGCGCGCAATTACCGCAGGATGAACGAGGCGGAGATGGCGGAAAGGCTCGGCATTGATGCCGGGACCGTGCGGGCCGTCATCGCCGGGATAGAGAGACGTCCCGCGTCCCGCCCGAAGGTCAGGGCGGAACCGTCTCCGCGAACAGCGCCCGCTCGCCGGTCGCCGCGTGCGGCGGCGCTTTGCGTTCTCGCCATCGCCGTGGTCTCGCTGCTGTCATATCTGAATTCCTTCAATGCCGAACTCATTTATGACAACCACTTCATTATCAGCAGGAACAGTTATGTAACGAATCCCGATTACGCTCCGGAAATCTGGACCACCCACTACTGGGCCGGCAGGGGCAACGCAAGCAATCTATACAGGCCGCTGACGATTTTTTCGTATTATGTGAACTACGTTGTTCTGGGCGGCGAAAGCGAACCGGCGGGCTATCACGTTGTCAATCTTGTCCTGCACATCGCGTGCGGCGCGCTGGTTTACTTTTTTGTCTTCAAACTCGTCTGCAATATAGGCGTTCCTCCTTCACCGGGACAGGTTCAGGCCTCCGCCTCGGCATTGTTGCGTTACAGGCTGGTTGCGCTTTTCGCCGCGCTTCTTTTCGTGGCGCATCCGGTACAGACGGAGGCCGTGACCAATATCGTCGGGAGGGCCGACCTCTTTGCGATGATGTTTACGCTGGCGGCGGTTCTTCTGCATATAAAAGGCTCTGAACAGGGACGGGAGAGGCGGACGAGGTATTTCGTTTCCGCGGCGTTCTTTCTGCTTCTCGGTCTCTTGAGCAAGGAAAACGCGATTGTGATGATTGCTCTGGCGTTTGCGCTTGATGTGATGTTCGTCCGGCCCTTGTATCGGCGCGAAAAGGCGGGGCGGGCCGGATTCCTTGAGTGGTTTCGGCGGCGCGCGGTCAGGTGTTATTCATTATATATCGCAGTCATTGCGGGATGGTTTGTTGTTCGCGCGCTTGTCCTGCCGGAAGGAGTCCTCGGAGTAGAGTTTGACGAGGACAATCCGCTCAGGTCCGCGGCTTTTTTGCCTCGCGAGTTCACCGCCGTCGCGGTGCTCGGGTTGTATCTGTGGCGGCTGGTCTTTCCGCTTA
>JAUXGI010000207.1 GCA_030622295.1 Planctomycetota bacterium | reverse complement strand
CCTAAAATTCAAATGAAAAACCGCATCGCTTCTCCCCCGTGAAGGGAAGGACCGATACGGCTATGACGGCTGCTCCTTGCCGATACGGCATGAGGTGCCGGGACAACATCCCGCAGCACCTGCCGGTCGGGCAGATATGCTTCTGTTCTTAACGTACTTTGCCGCATAGCCGAATAAGCAGTACACTGTCGTTTACCCCGCCTCGCTTGTGCGCAACCATCTTCCATTGCACGGGAGGGGATGCTCCATACCATTAGCCACCCGCATGGAACGGTACGGATCTCGTGCACTTACTCTCTTTTTCGGCAAATGTTTATAAAATCTTCACAAAAATCCGCCCGCAAGTCAAGCCGAATTTGCAGGAAATTTCCACTGGCGGTCAATTATCCTTTCGGAGCAGGCTGACGACTGCGTTGACGAGTTCGCTGTTGTTGAAGGGCTTGACCAGGTAGTCGCTGGCGCCGGCGGCGAACGCTTCTTTCACTTGCCTGGCGTCATACCAGTCGCTGACGCCGAGCAGGGGGATATCGGCCGTTTCTTCGCTGCCGCGTACGCGTCGGCAGAGCGCCGGGATGTCGTAGCCATCCATTGATGCGTTGACGAGGATCAGGTTCGGCCTGGCGCCGTCGGTCAGGGATTTCCACAGGTCTTCTTCGTTTTCGTTCTTTGCGACGTTGAAGCCGGCTTCTGTAAGGACGAGGTCGTAGAAGTCGGCGGTTTCGTTGTCGTCGTCGAGTATTGATATCCGGATGCCGTTTCGCGAGTCTTTTTCGGCGATGATTGCCTCGAAGAATTCCCTGAGCAGTTCGAAGAATGCGGAGTTGGCCTCGGCGAAGTTGCCCTTCTTTACCAGGCATTTTGCCTCGGCGACGTTTATGCCGTCGGGTTTGATGTGGAGGTTTTCCAGGCCCGGGAAGCACTGTGCGACCTTTTGCAGGGCGGACTCGAAGGCGCGGTCGATTACATTCTCGTCGATTGCGGCGCGGCCTTCCCGGTCGACGGTGTGCATTATGCGGTCGTAGATGTGCAACACGTCTGTGATTTTGACGTAGGGCCACATGGTGGCGTTTGCCGTGGGGGCGATATGTTCCGTGACGGTGCGGGCGGCGCAGGCGCGCTCGTGGATTTTCGCGGGGGCTTCGATTTGGAATGCCTGTTCGAGTTCGTCCACTTCAAGGACTTTCCTGACGCGCGCCAGCAGTTCTTCCGTCTTGAAGGGCTTGGTGACGAACTCCGCCGCGCCCACGAAGTAGCCTGTGAACTTGTCTGTGATTTCGCTCTTGGCGGTGAGAAACATCAAGGGTATGCGGGCCGTGGCCGCGTTGTCCTTCAGTTTCTGCGCCAGTTCGAAGCCGTTCATCTCCGGCATCATGACGTCGGCGATTATCAGGTCCACCTTCTCCCTGGTTGCGATGTCGTACGCCTGTGTGGGATTGGTGGAGGTGATTGTGTTGAACCCGTGTTTGTTGAGCAGGAACGAAAGGAGGCGTGTAATCCTTTCCTCGTCGTCTATGATGAGTATAGTGCGCTCCATAGCCACCCCTTTTGCTGGTGAGAGAGTCGTCTTTGCACAACGCAAGCGATTATGGTCGAGAGATAGCCGGAATATTGAAGTGGATGAACTCAACGGAAATGACCGGACACGGCATAAGATATTTAGTGCATGAATGTTGCGAAGCCGGGGGCCGCCGGGCTTCGCCCGGTCTTTTACTCTCGCGCTTGCTGTCCTCGGATACTGTCGCCGAGGTCATGCAAACCGGAAGTATAAAAGCGGGCGGGGGTCGCCGGCTCCTATTCGGGGGCCGGGTCGGCGGCCTTCTCGACGCGGGTGGCCTCGATTTCGCCTAATACTCTTTCGTCTTCTTTGCCTTCGTACTGCAGTATTTTTTCGTAATTCTGAATGGCTCTGTCATACTGGCCGGCCTTGCGGTACAGTCTGCTCAGGCCCATGCGCGCGTACTTGCTGGTGCTGCGCGACAGCACCCTGTGGTAGCACTGTCGGGCCTTTTCATCGTCTCCAAGGTGCCGGTATATGTCGCCCAGGCGTGTCAGCACGTTGTTGTTGCGCGGTTCCTTGGCGACCAGGCGTGTCCAGACCCTTTCGGCTTTCTCGTATTCTTTCTCACCCCTCCAGCAGTCTCCAAGGCCGTACAGCGCGAAGGAGTTGTCCGGGTCGAGTTTTAGCGCCCTTTCATAGTATTCGCGCGCCCTGACGAAGTTCTTGTTCTTCTTGTGAAGGTTTCCCACCATCGTCAGGATGTTGACGAAGTTCTCGTCTATCTCAAGCAGCTTGTCGCAATAAAATATCGCATCCTGATCCCGGCCCATCTTGTAATACAGGTCGCCCAGCCCGAGGAATATGTATTTGTCCCCGTTGTTGATTTCCAGTGCACGCAGGTAGTACTCCTCGGACTTCTCGTATTTGTGCGTCTTCTTGAAAGTGTCGCCCAGGCTGGTGAGGACGAAGAAGTCGAATTCGTTGAATTCGACATACTGCTCCCACACTTCGATGGACTCGGGATAGCGGCCCAAGCCGTTGAAGGAGTGGCCGATGCCCTTGAGTGCGAACGTGTTGTTGGGGTCGATGTCCAGGATGCGGCGATAGTACTCTATCGACGTTTCGAGTTGTTTCTTCTTGCGGTATACGTCACCCAGCCCGACCAGTACATACGGATTGACCGGGTCGAACTCGTAGGCCTGCTGGAAGAAGGTCAGCGCTTTGTCCAGTTGCCCTTGACGCATTAGATAATTCGCTTGCTTGGACAGTTCACTGACCTGCTTGAGGACCGAGCCCTGTTCCTCTTTCGCGTCCTTGTTGTCACTTTGATGCATAAGACCATCCCCCTCACGTACGGCAACGTGCCTTGCCACCACCCGGCAAAGGTAACCCACCCGGTACAAGTCCGCACCCCTCCGGTGCCGTCGACGCCGCACTTACCGGCGGCTGTGGAACTGCACTGCCTTGCAGGTGCAGCCGGAGTTGCGCAACTAACGGCACAAACGCCGCTTGATGCCTAAAAACTGTACCGCCTTTGATACACCGCTACTTCAGGGAAAACTTGGGAACTGACTCTTGGAGAGGGGGTAGGGGACATGTATGAAGCGCATACACCACTTTTGCTCATATTCTCCCCTTTGAATACACGGCATACACCAAAACTATAGAGTATTCACCGTCAAGTGTTTTTCCCCTCGCACTTCACCCTAATCATACCACATAAAGTTAACCGGTGGCAAGTGAAAAATATAAAATTTCCCGCTTGACCTTGAACTTTATGACAGTTTTTGCCGAACAAACCGCAAAAATTCCGTCAATCCCCGCATACTCGCCGCTGCCTGACCCGTCGGAGCCGCCGCGAGGGGGTCTGACGAGGGGGGCAGACGCCCCGCCTTGCGGGGCGGATCGGCGAGGGGGTCAGACGCTGAGGAGGAGTCCCCCCGATGAATCGGGGGGACGACGGGAAAGGGTCTGACTCCCCTCGCCTCGCGGGCAACGGAATTCTGGTGAGAAATGCGGGTTAACTGAACGACACGCAATCCGCCCCTTTCTCTTAAGGATTGGGGCGGGGGGGCTTGTGGATGCGGCGGCAGCGGTGGTTGAAATACATGTGCCTGGCGGGTGGGCGGAGTTCGTTGAGGGGCTTGAATGCCATGATTACTACTTGCCGCCGTTTCTCTTCGCCGAATTCGTCGGAGAGGTAGCGGCGGCGCATTTTCTCGGGCAT
>JAUXGI010000287.1 GCA_030622295.1 Planctomycetota bacterium | reverse complement strand
TTCCTGTTAACCTTTCTCCTTCCCTGCGTCTCTGAGTCTCTGCGTTCGGCGACTTTTCCATTCGGCGGCGCGGGCCTTGACGGCCTCCAGGTGCTCCAGGTCCATGCGAACCGTGCCCATTCTCGGCTTGTCCTTCACGCGGCCGTGGCAGTCGCTGCCGCCCGTCACCAGCAGACCATGCTCCCTGCACGCCGACAGCAGGTATTCACTGACGTCCTGCGACTGGCGCGGGTGATAGACCTCCAGCCCGTCCACGCCGAACTCCGCGACCGCCTTCAATCGCTCGGGCGACATGTGCGTAACGAGGAAGCCCATCGGGTGTGCGAGAATCGCAACGCCCCCCGCCTCATGGATTACATCTATGGCTCTTTTCACGGTCAGCGGCTCCACCAGTCCCAGCGAGTACGGCACCACGTAGCCGGGTGCGTCGATGCCGAAGAACTTCGGGTAGCCCTCCTCGAAGGTCTTCGCGTAGCCGCGCCGAATCATCTCCCACACGATATCGCCGCGGTCGACCATGCCGCCCTTCTGTTCGGCCATCTCCGGGGGAATGTCGCAGCCGAGCGCGCGGAGTTGCTCGAGGGCCTTCCTCGTGCGGGCCTTGCGCTCCGCGCGGCAGTCCTTCAACACCCGCAAAAACGTCGAATCGTTCACGTCCATGTAGTATCCGAGGAGGTGATGCTCTTCGGAGTCCCAGACGGCGGTGAACTCGATGCCCGGCACGAACTCGATGCGCGCTTCCTTTGCGGCACGGGTGGCTTCCGCGTGGCCGGCGGCGGTGTCGTGGTCGCACAGGCTCACCGCTTCCAAGCCAACGCTCCCTGCGTATTCTACCACCTTCGTGGGACTGAAGGAGCCGTCGGACTGGTTGCTGTGAACGTGAAAGTCTATTCCGCCTTCTGTAACCAGCATTTTGAAATCACGAATGGACACGAATCACCAAGTAACAAGTAGCAGGTAGTCCGCCTGAGGCGGATAGCAAGTAGCAAAGTAACACGGGGTACTGCTGCCTACTGAAAGAACTTCTGCAGGGCGTGCAGGAGGCCGTCTTCGTCGTTGCTGGCCGTCACGTAGTCCGCCACGGCCTTGACCTCGGGCATTGCATTGCCCATTGCGATGCCGTCGCCTGCCTTTTCCACCATTTCGACGTCATTGTAATTGTCGCCTATCGTGACTATCTGCTCCGGGCTGATACCGTGCATGTCGGCCAGTGTCACGACGGCGTTCCATTTCGACACGGCGCCGTCGAATGCCTCGAGGATGCTGTTCTTCTCGATTATCCACTTTGCAACGTGCAGGTACACCTTGTTTCCGAAACGTTCCCGGATGACGTTCCCGACGCGCATCAAGTCGTCAAAGTCGCCCCAGGAGCATACCTCGAATATCCTGTCCGACTTAAACCCCTCCAGGTCGTCCATGATGCGCACATACTCGCCATGCCAGTCGAAGAATCTGCCTTCCACCGTTTCAGGGTCTACCGGTGTGGAGACGATGTCGATGCCCGCGTCGTACTCGTCCAGGAACACGATGGGATGCCGTCCTTCGGCCTTTATTATTCCAGCCACCGACGTTGCGAGGTCGAGCGGCATGTAGCGCGTGAAGACCGTCGAGTGGTCGGAGGAGTTGCGGACAAGGGCTCCGCTGTGCAATATCATGGGCGAGCGCACTCCGGCCTCCCGCGCTATCGGCAGCGCGCTGCGGTAGCGCCGCCCGGTACACAGCACGACCATGACGCCGCGCTCCTCCAGCTCCCGCAGGTACGGCGGTACCGCAGGCGGTATGGCGCGCTCACTGTTGTGCAGCGTGCCGTCTATGTCGATTGCGACAAGGCGATAATCCGGCAAAATCATCTCCCCGGGTTAAATAGAGACTCTGATGGGACTGGAACGGACAAAGGACCGATGACCGAACACAGAATCCTTTCCTACTCCCCTACCTGCCTGCTGCCCTGACCTTTGACCTGTGAGGTTGAGAGGTATTCATCGACGGCTTCGCGCCAGGGTCGCAGGCGGATGGCGGCGTCGCGCCCGATTCTGGAGCAGTCGAGCATACAGTTCAACGGCCGCTTCGCCGGGCGGTCATAATGGCCCGTGTCCACGGGCATCATGCGAAGAGTTTTGCCCGCGGCATCGAGAACATACTCGGCCAGTTCGTACCAGGTGCAGTGACCGTCATTCGTGAGATGATAGACGCCGGTCAGGTCCGAATCGCCGAGTTTGTAGATTGCCTCTGCAAGGTCTCTCGTATATGTCGGCGCGCCGCGCTGGTCGTTTACCATTGTGATTTCGTCACGTTCGTCGGCCAGGCGCAGGACCGTGTCGATGAAGTTTTTCCCGTTTGGGCCGAAAAGCCAGGAGGTGCGCAGGATGAGGTAGTCCTCGAACGTTGCGGCGATGTTCTTCTCGCCGCGAAGTTTTGATTTCCCATATTCACTTACCGGGCGCGGTTCATCGGTCTCGACGTAGGGCGCGGCCTTCGTCCCGTCGAATACGTATTCCGTGCCGATGTGAATCAGTTTCGCGCCGCAGTTATAACAGGCTTCCGCGAGGTGCTTCGGCCCGTCGCCGTTGACCATGAACGCCTGTGTCGTATTCGACTCGGCGCCGTCGACGTCGGTATAACCGGCGCAGTTGATGACGAGTTGCGGCGCGATGGACACTACGTGCAGTATGGTCTCCTCGCGCTCGGTGATGTCGCATTCGAGTTCGTCGGCGACGTGCAGTTCAAACGTCCTGTCGCGAAGGCGCTCCTCCATGAAGCGCTCTGCGACGGCGCTGCCCAGCATGCCCTCGTTGCCCACGACGAGTATTTTTTTCTTCTTGAGCATTGCGTCCTTTTTAAGAAAACAGGGACTTGAATTCGGAACCACGAATAAAGCCACTGATGGCCACAGATGGCCACGGATTTTCTGTCCCTTGCCCTTGCCCTTGCCCTTGCCCTGACTTCTGACCTCTGACTTCTGACTCCCCTTGCCCTTGCCCTTGCCC
>JAUXGI010000255.1 GCA_030622295.1 Planctomycetota bacterium | reverse complement strand
TCTACGAGCTGGCCCCGATAAATCGGGGCTGCGCTCCGTAATGGTGACAGTCACCTTTTGCAGTCAGTCACCTTTTGCAGTGACTGTCGTCGTGCCTGTGGAAATGTGTGCTATTCCGGCTGTTCGACCAGTGGCGCGAGGGTTGTTCCCCTTTCCTCAACAGGCTTCAGAAGCCTGCCGGTTTTATTGTCGTAAAGATATTCCGTGCGGCGCGCCGTCCTGATATATTTGCCGTGTGAGTCTTTTGTGCCGTGCATCCGGCCTATCACCCTGCTGGTGCCCGGCGTGCGATACTCGATGTATCCGCCTTCCCCGTCTCGCAGCATTACTCGCTTGTCCGGATAGTGGTGTTCCTCCTTCAGCGTCCCGTATACCACGTACTTCGCGTCGCCCTTCGCTATCATCTTCTCAATCCGGTAAATCTCGCCGGCAATTCCGGAACTTCCCGACGGTCCTGTGCGCGGGTTTTTCTCAAAGTCAATCTCAAGTACGTCGCATGTCAGATGCGTGTCTTCGCGCAGGGCCTTGCTCTTCTTGTCGGCAAAGCCGTAGTGGTCCACCTGGACGTTCTCCGTCAGGTACGCCGTGGTTTCGGACGAATACTTCGGGTTGACTTCCTCGTCGTATAAGACCTTTTTCAAGTAGAGTTCCCGCGTGCAGGTCATTACCGTTCTGCCGGGACGGCCGTTCGAGTCGCGGCGGCGTATCTCCACGCGCGGGTTGCCGCGCGGCGTCGAATAGAGGTATGTCTTTTCGATGACATCAGCCTCGTACAGGCGCTCCCATACGGCCTTATGCGAGTGCGCCGTGAAGGCCCGGCTGCTGATGAGCACGTTGTCGTACGCCTCGATTCTCTTCAGCGTTACGCCGCTCTTCCGACGCTCGTCGGGTATCATAAAGACCTTCAGGGTTTCGGCTCCCATATGCAGTACCTCTTCCGCAGGTTTTCTGCCGCTGGGGCCGTGCACGGCGCGCGTCTGGCGCGTGTGTGCGTCTTTTTTCGCAATCAGTTTTTCCGGCCTGCCCGCGCCGGCGCTCTGGTATATCGTTATCGTCCCGCCGTCTTTTGAACAGTGGAGGATGGTTTCTTCCGTGACGCGCAGTTTCCCGGACAGGACGGGTGTCTTCGACTCTTTCGGCTTGTCGGTGACGATACGCAGCCTCGGCGCGGTGAGGCCGTTGCCGGCGATGACGGTCTTTTCCGGCGCGACCGGCCTGTCCGCCCTGTTCGCGGCGGAGCCTGTCCCGGCCGGGGGAGGGCGTCTCCAGGTTATAATGTCGCCTTCGGCCTGCTGGATTCTCGTGGTGTCCGTTCCGGTTCTCGGTTCCGAGACGAAGGCCCTGCCGTCGGCGCGCAGGGAGACCAGTTCCAGCAGCAGCGAGCTTCCTCTTTTCCTGCGCGGTTCTCTGGCGACGAACCGCAGCGTTACGCGGTCTTTCGCCCTGAGCGTCGAGGTGTCCCGGGACGCAGTCGTCTGTTTCTTCAGCGTCACGTCCCTGTCGAATATCACCCCCGCCGCCTCTTTGGGGCTTGCGACATCGTCGTCGAACTCGATATACGTGATTTTGTCGTCGCAGTCCGCGGTGTAGGTGCTGGGGATGTTTTCTTTGCGGGCTTTCTCTTCTCTGTCCGTGTCAAGAAACCCCGGCGGCGATTCGCTTCGCATCACGGCCTTGAGCGGCCAGTCGCGTCTTTGCCGGGAATGTCTCCCGCGCAGCAGGGCGTCTCTGTTGGCCGGAGTGAGGCGGTAGAGGATGAGTATCTTTGCGGGTCGGCCTTTGAACCGGTCCATCCTGTAGGTCAGCATATCGGACCAGGTCTGTCCCTTTTCGCCGCAGGTGTGCGCTTCGCCTGCGGCTTCCAGGCTTTCGACGCCGCCGAATACGGTCTCGCCTTCTTTCCTGCTCTCGCTGCGTTTGTCGAAAGTCAGTTCGACCCAGTCGCGCGCCTGCAGCGTTTCCAGGGGTTCGTCGGCGGAGGCTCCGGCGCGGCTCATATCGAGTTTCACGTCTTTGTAAAGCGTAACGCGAGAGTGTTTTTCATCGATATCTTTCATTTCGATTCTGTCGGTGCATCGACCGACCACGGCGGCGTGGCCTTTCTTTTGCGACGAGCGGGCATTGGTTGTCAGGCTGCTGTAACCGATTTGCGGCGGCTGTTCCCGGAGTTTATGAGGTCTGGCCCACACCGGCAGTTTATCCCGCCGATGAGGCTCCGCCCGGCCAAGCAGTTCGGCTTGCCCGGTCTCGCGGTCCCAGATAAGTATCGCGCCGGACGCCTCGTAGAGGCGTCTTGACCCGGCGGAAGTCTCCTCGCCGTCTTTCGTCTCGGGGAGGCGGAATTTCTGCACGAGCACGTCTTCGAGGAGCACGATTCTGCTCTGTTTCGGCGGGGAATCCTTCTTTTCGGGGTCGGGCTTGAGGTAGATATGCGCCTGGCGGCACTCGCGTATCGAGTCCAGTTGCATAATCTTCGAGCCTTCCCGGACCGGGCTGAACGATTTCATAAGCACCGGCTGCTCATAGCCGGCCATCTCGATTTTCTCCGGCTCCGGGTTCTGCAGAACGCTTTTGCCGTCGGCGTCGGTTTTGGACCACTGTTTGAGAAGAATGGTCAACCGGTCGCACTTTTGCCAGGAATCGATATAAGGCCGCCGGAATATCAGCCGGGCCGAGTCTTCCGTCTCTATTTCGGTAAGCGACCTGGACTCGGGCGGGCGCGTCGCGGCGACGACGTTGTTCTGGAATGTGATGATGAGCAGGGAGACACTGTTGCTGTTTTTGTCCACGTTCAGCTCTCCGCTGTCCAGCATTGCGGTTATCTTTCGCAGGAGTTCCACCTCTTCAATGTCCACGTCTCCCGACAGGGCTTCCAGTTTTTGCAGGGCATCCAGCAGAAGCGACACCTGTTCATCGGCGGGAGAGGCCCGTCCCGCTTTCGGCAGGGATTGCGCGAAGAATTGCCTGATTTCGGCTCCGGCAAGTTCGCTGTCCCCGGCGGAAATGAACGACTCCGCAAACCGCCTCTGGAAAAACCGAAGGCAGTCGGCCGCATATTTCTCTTCCAGGGGAGGAGTGCCGAAGGTGGCGCGGAATTTGTCGAACGTGTCGAGAAATCCGTAGATGACCGGGATGTCGTCGAAGCGCCTCAGCGTCATCGGACCCTTGCAGGTTATTTTTGTGATGCGCTGTTCTTTCGCGGCTCCGGCTCTGGAGGCCCGGCGGGAGCCGACGGAGAAGTGGCTGCC
>JAUXGI010000344.1 GCA_030622295.1 Planctomycetota bacterium | reverse complement strand
CCCCATTCTACGAGCTGGCCCCGATAAATCGGGGCTGCGCTCCGCCCTTCAGGGTTCTCGTCCCGAGACCCCTCAGGGTCGAGGGGTAAATGGGGTACGACCCATCGCTAACCTGACTTAAGCGGATAATGCTTTACATATTTGACACCGGCGTCAGTTAATGATAAAATTTATCATTATGGCAAAGCGGAGCAAACAGGAAGAAGCCGAACTGCGGCACGTCTTCGGGAAGGCGGGCGCACGCTTCACGCGCCAGAGGGAAGCGGTCTGGCAGCTTTTTAAGGGAAAGGCAAGGGGGCTGACGATTCCCGAGGCCGCGAAGGCGCTGAAGCGGAAAGGCGTCGGCCCTGCGACGGTTTACCGCACAGCGGCCCTCCTTGAGGGGCTGGGCCTGCTGCGCCGCGTCCACGATGCCGGCGGCGAGCGTCGGTTTGTCGCAAGCCGTCCGGGCCATTACCACGCGCTTGTCTGCCGTTCCTGCGGGCAGGTTGTTGACTTTGAAGGCTGCGACCTTTCGCTTCTGGAGCGGGTTCTGACCACTGAAACCGGTTTCCGGATAGAGGGGCATCACCTCGAGGTTTTCGGGCTGTGTGCATCCTGCAAGGCGGTCAATAAATGAGAAATATTATCATTTCCATCGCAATCGTCCTTGTGCCGGGACTCGTTATCGCCTTTTTCCTGATACCCTCGTTATCGCCCGGTCACGAGGGAATCGTTTACGTAACGACCGTCCCTCCGGCAGCCGAAATCCTGAAGCAGGTAGTCGGCGACAGGGCGAAGGTAGTACGGCTGTTGTCGCCGACGGATTCACCGCACACGTATGAACCGACCCCACGCGACAGGGAAGAGGTCGAGCGTGCCACCGGGCTTGTCTACGTGGCCGAAGACCTGGATGGCTGGGTTGCTCGTTTCCCCGCGAAAAAGAAGGTCGAGCTGCTGAAGCTGCTGCCCCGGAAATGTATCCTGTTTATGAAGGAGCACCACCGGGAAGCGGGCGAAGAGCACGGGGAGGTCGCCGACCCTCACTTCTGGACGGACCCGCTCGCCGTGAAGGCGATTCTGCCAAAGTTGGTGGATGCCCTTTCCGAACTCGACCCCGACGGGAGCGAAACCTACCGAGCGAACGCCGAACGGTTTGCCGCCGAACTGGACGCCTTACACGAAGAACTCTCCCGGACACTCGCACCCGTAAAAGGCAAGCCCGTTATTCTCTTCCACCCGTCTTTCCAGTACCTGTTGAAGCGATATGGTCTTGAAATGGCCGGCGTGATTGAGGAATTCCCCGGCAAGGAGGCCTCGCCCAGGTACATTGAAGATGTGAAGAACCTGATTCAAGGCAAGGGAGTGAAGGCCGTGTTTACCGAGCCGCAGTTGAACCCGCGCCCCGCCGAAGTTGTCGCAGGAGAAGCGGGGGTGAAACTGTTTCTTCTTGACCCGCTGGGTGGTGTTGAAGGGCGCAAAACTTACGCGGATTTACTCCGCTACAACGCAGGAGTTCTGCTCGAAGCATTGAGGTGAGTATGCCCGCAGTCGAAGTAAAACATCTCTCCATACGATTCAACGGCCAGCCCGTCCTGGAGGACATAACCTGTCAGGTGAACGAAGGGGATTTCGTTGCCATAGTCGGCCCCAACGGCGCGGGAAAGACGACCTTCCTCAAGGTACTTCTTGGTCTCATCCAGCCGGGAGCAGGCTCACTGCGTATTTTCGACAGGCCGCCGGGACGTGTTCCTCCAGAGTGGATTGGGTATGTGCCGCAGATTAAGACGCTCGACCGCAGTTTCCCCGCGCCGGTCATTGACCTGGTTGTAAGCGGAATGCGGCGCCGCTGGCCCGGGCGAATAAAGAAGAAAGAGCGGCAGGCCGCGATGGAAGTTTTGAGGCAGGTCGGCGTTGACCATCTGGCCGGGCACACGCTGGCGTCATTGTCCGGCGGAGAGTTGCAGCGCGCGTATCTCGCCTTCAGCCTGGTGCGGAAGCCGCGTCTTGTCATAATGGACGAGCCGGCAACCGGAATAGACGCGGTCGGGCAAAAGGGTATGTACCTCATACTCGAAGAATACCGCAGCGAGAAAGGCGCCACCATAATTATGGTCACGCACGACTGGGGCGTTGCGCTTCACCACGCGGCGCAGGTTATGGTGCTTAATCGTTCGCTGATTAGTTTCGGTCCGCCGGGGGAGGCCCTGCGCGACGAGTATCTGCAAAAGGCCTATGGTCATATGGGCCACGGGATGATGTCTCCACTGCGCGATGAGAGTGACTCCTGACTGTTCACGAACCTCGGCGCAGGGGACTGTCCCAAGCCCCCGACGGGTCGGGGGCGCCGTGGACTGTCCCTTGCGCGTTCGAGTGAGGAACGCTTTTGTCTCGGTGACAGTCACTAATCTACGCCCCGAT
>JAUXGI010000404.1 GCA_030622295.1 Planctomycetota bacterium | reverse complement strand
GTATAAGACCCCGCAAGGCGGGGCGGGAAATCCGCCTCAGGCGGATGACTCCCCGAGCGCGCGAAACCTCAGACCTGAACCTTTGAAACTCCGTCACTCTTGTAGAGGGCGCGTATCATGATGAAAAGAGTTCTTGCAGGCGCGCTGTGTCTGCTGCTGCTGTTTATCGGTGCGGGCACGATTGCGGCGAAGGTCGTCTATGTCAACGAGGACTACGTTGAGTTGCGCGCGGACAAGGGCGGCTGGTCCGACCCCGTGGCCACGCTGAACAAGGGCGCGGCGCTGGAAGTCCTCGAAGGCGAAGGCGACGACGAAACGAGTTATTACAGGGTCCGCGTGATGGCCGGGGACGAGGAAGGAGTCGAGGGGTACGTCTTCAAGGACCTCGTTGCCGACCAGCAGCCGGATGAGGGCGACTGGGGCCAGATGGCCGGATACTTCGGCGATACGGAGGCCAGCGCCGAGGGCGATGTGGCTGGAGCCAAGGGCGGCTTCGGAGACCGGTATGCGCAAAACTACGGCTGCAATCTGGAGCCGGTCTTCGCCATGGACGAAATCCGCAAGCAGATTAGACGCGAGGACATGCAGGCCTTCATGCGCGAAGGGGGCGTCGGGACATACCAGCCGGGCAGGCGGAGGGGAGGTGGCCGATGAGACGGATATGCCTTGTGTTCTGCCTGGTAATGTTCACCGTCGTGCTGCCTTCCTGCGAGTGGGAGGATGTCGAGCGGGCGGGCTATGCAACGCAGGCGCTCGTGAGTGGGTTTCGACCGCTGACGCGCGACGAGGTCTACCAGATGAGCCTGGGCGTGGGCGCGCGCATCGCAGGCTCGCGCGGCGTGTATGACCGGGACCCCGCGCTGACGAAGTACGTCAACATGGTCGCCATGACCGTCGGTCACTATTCCGACAGGCCGGATTTCTATTACCGGGTTCTTCTGCTGGACGCGCCGGACGAGGTGAACGCCTTCATGACCGCCGACGGTCGGATATTCATGACCACGGGGATGCTGAAGGTAATAGGAAGCGAGTCGGAACTCGCCGGCATACTGGGTCACGAGATAGCCCACGCCGCGCGCGGCCATGTGAAAAAGGCGGTTGAAAATGAGCGCCGCAAAATAGCGCTCATCACAGCGGCCTCGATTATGATGGAGGATTACGGCGCGTTCGCCGAGATTGCGAATTCCTGCTTTGACGTAATCGCGCTTCGCCCGCGCAGCCGCGAGCAGGAGAGCGAGGCCGACACCTACGGCACGTACTACGCGGAAGCAGCCGGCTACGACCCGAAAGGCCTGCTGGAATTCCTCAAACACGTGCGGGACAAACAGGTGAACACGTCGGGCTCGTCTTTCAAGGCGCTCGACACGCACCCGGATATTAACCAGCGCATTGCGGATTTGGAGAACGTCATAGCGTGCAACTTCAGGCCGCGTGCATACCCGCCGGTTACGATCACCACCGCAAGCGGCAGGCGTATTGAGCGGTCACAATACTACACGGCGATGCTGAAATGAAGCAAAAGGCCGGGCCTTGCCCGGTCTTTTACATTCTACGTTTTCTGACCTCGGCGGTTACACCCGAAGTCATGCGAACCGAGCGGATGGGGACTGTCCCCGGAGCCATAAGTCGGAG
>JAUXGI010000133.1 GCA_030622295.1 Planctomycetota bacterium | reverse complement strand
GCAGGCGCTGGAGAGGCCGACGCCGGAACAGGAGCCCTCCGCGAAACCCCTGGACGAAGTGGATTTGTGGGACCTTGTGAAGGCGTTCTCCAAAATGATGAAGGAGACGCTGGGCGCAAGGGCGCACACGGTGGTCTATGACGACGTGCCGGTCAGGGAATGTATGGATGAACTGCTGGCGAGGCTCAGGGTCGCAACGGTCATGGCGTTCAGAGAGGTCTTCGCGGGCGTCGATAACAGGGTGAGGATAGCGGCTTTCTTCCTGGCGTTGCTGGAACTGATTCGCCTGAGGAAAATCCGCGCGGAGCAGACCTCGCAGTTCGGCGACATCCAGATAGTCCTGAGGGAAGAAGCGAGATGTTAACCCGCATTTCTCGCCAGAATTCTGTTGCTGCGAGGCTCGGGGAGTCAGACCCTTTCCCGTCGCCATCCTTACGGATGGCTCCTCCTCAGCGTCTGACCCCCTCGCCGCCTGAGGCGGATGACTCCCCGAGCTGCCGCATGTTGGTTCACGCTTCGTCGAGGGGGCAGCCGAAGATCTGGGCGGTGAAGGTATAGATGTGCATGTCGGGGTCTCTGCGGTGGCGCTTCCAAGCTTCGGGGTTGATGCCTGCCTTGTAGCAGGTGTTTCGGATAAACTCCTCCAGACTCCAGTTGTGTTCCGTGGCCACCTGTGGGAGCAGCAGGCCTGAGTGCTCCCCCTTTTTCATGAGCAGGCCGTGAGTGCCCACCTCTACTTCCTTAAGGCTGGCGATTTCACGGAGGGGGGAGAGGACGGAGATTTCGAGGTCGAGTTCCTGGAGTTCTTCAATCCGGACGGGGGGGAACCTGGGGTCCTGGATTGCGGCGGCGACGGCCATTTCCTGCACGGCCTCGTGAAGCGGCCTGACGCCTTCAATCAGGCCGATGCACCCTCGCAGGTCGCCGTCTTTGCGAAGGGTAACGAAGGCGCCGCACATCTCTTCGAGGTTTTCGGTGAAGCCGGGGAAGTCCGGGTCAAGGGCGGCGTCATAGCGTTTGTCGTATCGCACGCGTTCATCGACGGCCTTGCGTGCGATGGTCAGCAATTGCCTGCATTCGGCATCCGAAAGCATAAGTTTCGCCCCCACAACACCAAGAACCCGCAATCTTGTTTCCACATCTACTCGCGGCGGCAGTCGCCGCCGGCGCGGCTCAGCCTCTGAAAAGGTCCAGAATCGCGTTGCTCTGCTGCAGCAGCAGCCCGAGGCTTGCAAAAAGCCCGAATACCATGACGACTATTGTGGCCGCGAGCAGGACGACCGTTAACTTGTCCGCGGGAGCGCCTTCGCCGATGGTCAGTCCCGAAGGTTGAAAGCCGGCCCGTGGAACGCCGGGCGCCGCGTACGCGGCCCGGGCGCCTTCGTCCTCGAGCACGGTTGAGGTGTCGTCAAGCAGTTCCAGCGACTCCGTTTCGTCGCCGAGGTCGGATTCGGACAGGACAAACGTCTCCTCCTCTTCAGGAACCGCGGTTTCATCCATTCTTATTGTGTCGCGCAGTTCCTTTTCGTCTTCCATGCGGACCGTAGGTTCGGTGTCGGGTTCCTCGATTGTGGCGAAGGTTTCCTCGGGTGCGGGGACCTCGGGCCGTTCCACCTCCTCGACGGCCGGTCCGGTCGTCATATCCTCGCTCAGGTCAATCTCGCTCAGGCCTTCGATGTTGAGCACGGTCTCTTCGAAGTCCTCCTCGACAGGTTTTCCCGCTTCAATCTCCAGCGGCATTTCTTCCCCCTCGCCGGAGGGCACGATTATCGGCTGATGGGACAGTGCCTCTTTCAAGGCGCGGACGTCCTCTTTCTTGAATATCGTCTCGCCTTTGTCGCGGAAGGCCCGTATCTCGCTTTCGCTCACCAGACGCTTCAGATCGTCTTTGGGCAGTTGCAGTTCACTGAGCGCATCTTCAAATGATATGAACTCATCGCTCATCGGAAACGACCTCACTCAGAATTTGCCTGACGGGGCATATCCGCCGTCAATTGGTCATATAACAGGCACTCTGTACCGTTCCGGAACCCGGTAATCCACAACCTTCTTTCAACCATCCCCGACGGGCACGCGGTTCAATCGGTGCCCTTCGCAAGCGCGTCGCGTATGCTGCGCGGGTAGTACTGCTTGTCGGCTGCGCCAACGCCGGCGAAGTAGTTGTCTTTCAGTTTCGCCACCAGTTTGAAATCCTGGTCTATCGTTCGACCGGACGACGGGTATATCTTGTCCCCCCTGGAATCGAGATTATATGCTATCATCACATCGCTGGACGTGTCAATAACCAGAAGCGCCTCGCGGTTGCTCTGGAACTGAATCGGTACGGCGATGTACTTGCCCCCCGCGGCCCCTCCGGAGGCGTATGCGCTTTCAGGCCCCTCGAACAGTTCCCTTGCGACCAGCACGCAAATGGCGGCGGTCATGAGGATATTCGTTATGACCAGTATCCGGGTTATGTCGCTTGGTAGTCCTTTCATGGATGTGCCCTCCTAAAAGTCGCCCGTGAATCACTCCGTTGTGGAGTTGCGAACCGGGGTGTACCCGTTCGACCGTGGTTCGCATGATATGGAGGCACGGCCGCCGAGGGCTTCGGCAAGGATACTTGTCGCCCCTGATTGCCGCGCACAATTATAGCAAGACATTCCTCCTTCGCAACGGTTTTGTGAAGGTATGGCAAAAAATCAGCCCTTCACCAATATCTGACGCAGAAGAGGGGTTTTCCTTCAACGGGGTTTTGTGCCTTTGCTCCCCTGTCCGCTCACCCGCACGTTTCCTCCAGAACGGCAAGCAGTATCCGCTGGGGTATGGGCGCCACGCGGGCCAGGTTTTTCTTGAACTCCAGCATCACCAGGCCTTCCGCGCGGTCGCTTATCGCCCTTATGACTGCGAACGGCACGCCGTTGGCGGCACAGACCCGGCCCACGGCTGCGCCTTCCATCTCCACGCACAGGCCGCCGAACTCCGTATGCAGCGTCTCCTTTTGCGCTCTCTTGAACACGGGCGTATCGCCGGAGAGTATCCTGCCCTTTAGCACCCTGGGGGGCCGCCCGGAGCCCGCGAGAGTGTCCGCGTAGCGCTCCGCCGCGGCCTGTGCCTTCGCAGCCATCGCCTCATCGCATTTTACCAGTGTTGCACCCAGACGGTCGGTGAAGAACCCCAGCAGTTTCGACCCGCCGCTCAGGTCGTAGTCGTGCTGCACCACGTCCGACGCAATCACAATGTCGCCCGGCTTCAGTGTGGGCTCCAGTCCTCCGCCCATGCCGATGCAGTAGATAGCCCCGGCGTTAAAGGTGTCGATGAGCACCTGTGCCGCCATGGCCGCGTGAACCTTGCCCATGCCTGCCGAAACCAGCGCCACCTCGCAGCCCGCCAGCCTGCCGGTCGTGTAGTCCCGCCCGGCGTGTTCCCGTTCCTGCGGGTCTTCCAGATGGTCCAGCAGCAGGTTTATCTCGCGCCGCATCGCCGAAATGACGCCTGTGCGGCGGGCTTCGCCTTTCCTGGAAGCGTTCATCGCCTCTCCCTCAGCATTTCCGCGAAAGTCTCGAGTCGTATCTTCGTGCGCGCATCCAGCGGGCCGGGCCGGTCGCCTTCGAGCGTCAGTATTGGCATTCCCAGTTCCTTGCGTACGATGAGGTCCTGAATCTGCCTGAAGCAGAAACTCTGGGTGTAGTGTATCACACCGTCCACCCGGCGTCTTGCGGTTTCCTTCTTGACGTCTTCAAGCCGAAAGAAGATATCGTATGGATAGGTATACCGGCGATACTGCTCGACCACGTGTGCTTCCGCCGAGGGTCCCCTGGAATCCGCGGAGCGGGGCATGCTGAACTGCCGCTGGATTTCGTTGAATACCACGTCTGTGTCCAGTGCTTCCAGGTACTGGTAGAAATCGGTGAAAATCGGCGGTATGCCCATGAAGCCCAGTCTGACCCTTGGCTCCCGCGATGGTGCGTTGCGCCTTTCCTCGACGAACTGTTCCAGCCTTCCCGTGAAATCCCCGACGTCGCCCTCGAAGTCGCTGGATGCGATAAGCCACCGGTGGTTGTCCAGTCCGGAGACCTGACCGGTCTTCCAGGTCATCTCGTCCAGTTCGCGGAGCAGGCGCCTGGCCGAACGCATCGACTTGTGTACCTTCAGCGTTGCCCCCCAGTCAGCGCCGAGACGCTCCATGAGTTTCTCAATCTGCAGGCGCAGCATGTCGTAGTCACGGTCGTACGGAAAGGCGAACGGGATAATCTCCATGCCGTGGTAGTGAAGGACCTCCATGAGCGCGTGCGTGTTGCTGCAGTCGCCCTGTGTGACGGCTATTACGGACTTGATATCGGGCGACTCCAGTGCGACCGCGTATATGCCCTTAATCCAGCCGCAGATATTGCGGGGGAATCCGGCACGCTCGGCGATTTCAATGTAGCGTGAAGGCTGGTCGCTCGTGATGAACCCGTTGTTCAGGTCGACGGGTATCAGCCCTGCGGCGTAAACGACTTCGGAGGGTATAGTGGCGGTTATGCCTATGAGATTTGCCAACTCCGGCCTCACAAGAAAAGGCAAGCCCCGGTTTGGGGCTTACCTTTGAATTCTAACGCTCCGGCGGCGGCGCTTCAAGGCGAAAACATGCCGGTGCCTGATGCCGGGCGTGTGCCAAATTTGTGGGTATGGTAATCCGGGATACCACGGCTCGGGGAGTCAGACGTTGCCCGTCCAAGCGCGAGGTGACAGTCACCATCTACGAGCTGGCCCCGATAAATCGGGGCTGCGCTCCGTAATGGTGACAGTCCCCGTCGCT
>JAUXGI010000130.1 GCA_030622295.1 Planctomycetota bacterium | reverse complement strand
GATGTAGGGGACGGACTTCAGTCCGTCCCGGAACGGGCTAAAGCCCGTTCCCTACATCGCGCTTGTGAGAAATGCGGGATAACCCGTCCCGAGCCTCGCGATTGCGGTGTTGCCATATCGCGATAGATTCGTTATCATGTAACCGATAACTTTCCAGGGAAGGCGTTGCGGGGAACGTCCTGAGGCGGCAACTATGCGCGAGAAAAATGAAGCGAGGAGACATCTTATCGGCTTGGGGTTCGACCAGGACGATGATTTGAAGCGCATTACGCGCGCCGAGGACTTCACGCTGCTCGGCGGCTCGGAGGACACACACGAGCGCATGGCCGAAGAGGCGCAGGCGTTCGTCGAGGTGCTGGGCAGGTACGGCAGGAAAATGGGCGAATTGACCAGGAGGGAATACTACGAAATCGTCGAGAAGATATCGAAAAATCCGAGGACATGGCTCTTCCTCGGCGGCGGGAAATGAAAGGGCCGCCGCCTTGCCCGTCATTCCAAACCCAGTAACGGCGGCAGCACGTTGCCGTGTTCGGTGCTGCCCCTGCCGAGCCTCTTCCTCGTATCCTTGTCGTATTGATAGACGGTTCTGAACGCTTCTTCGATGTACTCGCCGCGTTCGTTTTTCTTTCCCCGCATGCGGCCCAGCGCAGACCCTGAGCCGGGCTTGTTGTACTCGATGTAGCCGCCCCTGCCTTCGCTGGTCAATACGAGGTGGTCCGGGTACTTGTGGTCTTTTTTGAGCAACTCGAAGACCTGGTACTTCGCGTCGCCGGCGGCGATCATCCGTTCTATGTCCAGCCGTGAATCTTCAATGCCCCTGCCTTTCTGCCGCAGAATATCGGAAAACTCGATGTCCAGTCTGTCGCACGTGAGCGTGATATCCTGGTTCAGTTTTTCGCTTTTGTCGATGTGGCCGAGGTGGTCCACCCGGACGGTATTGATGAGGACGGCCTTCGCCGTGGCTGCGACTTTCGGGCTGACCAGTTCATCGTAAATGGTGCGCGTGAATATTATCCTGTCGGCGCAGCGCATTTTTGTATCGACAGGTCTGCCGCGCCTGTCCTTGCTCAAAAGGCGTATGCGCGCCGCTCCCCCGGGGCCGGCGTAAAGGGTTGTGTGCTCAACTATGTCCGCCCTGTAAATGCGCTCCCACACCCCGCGGTCTCCGGTGGCGGTCATCCGGCTGCTGCCTGCAACTACGCCGCCGTCCGCGATTATCTTCTTGACTCGCGCACGCATGCCCTTTTCCGTGGCGGGGATGTAGTAGGTGGTTATCTTCTTCGCGCGGACGTCCCAGGGAGCGTCAGCCTCGCGGCCGCCGGCGGAGTTGATGGTGGCGCCCGTGCGGTGAACGTGGGCTTCCTTCTCGGCGAGTATGTAGTTATCCTCCGGTTTTTCGCACTGCGCGGGGTCCTGCAGGCGAAACACCGTTATCCTGCCGCCGTCCGGCGAGCACGTGATGACCGTCTGCTCCTCCTCGGTGGCCGTGTCCACGACGCGGCCGTTGCGCTTCACGTCGACTTTCTGTGTCACGGTGTAGCGTACTTCCGGTGCGATGGTGCCCGTGCCCTCGAGTGCCACCCTGTCGGCGGCCTTGCCGCCGGGGGCTGCTGCGGCGTCCAGGCGCACCCACGTGAGCGTGTCGGCCAGGGCTTCCTGTCTTTTCGAGGTGCCGCCCTTTTCCACCGGCTCCGACAGGCGTACCTTTCCCTGTGCGTACAACTTCGACGGCGCGGTTGCGGTCTTGTCGGACTCTTCCCCGGACGCCGCGACGCGGATGAAGTCCAGTTCCACACGTTCCGCCGCCTCCAGGGTTGTCGCCGTGGGAGACCCTGACTCCGTTCGTCTTATCCTGACGTTCTTCAGGAAAATCGCCTTCCCCGCCGAGCGAGCGTCTTCAGGGAAATGGATGTATCGAATTTCGCCGTCGCACACGGTCGTGTATGTCTGGAACCCGCCCGTTCCTCCCCGTTCTTCGCGCAGCGTGCCGAGGAAATCCGCGCCGCTGCGGCCGGCCATAACCGCCCTCAACGGCCAGTTGCGGGTCACAAAAGGCTCGTCCCCCAGGAGTTCTTCCCTGTTTTGCTCATCGATTTTGTAAAGAGCGGTTATTTCGACATCCCGGCCGTTCTCCTTGCCTTTCCCGTGGACGAGATAATCTCCCCAGGCCTCGCCGTTGCTGGAGTTGAGGTACACGTTTCCGAGGGCGCGCACGGATTCGAGGCTGCTGAAAATGCCCTGGTCTGCTTCGCTCGACTGCAGAACGCTGCGCCGGAAGGTCAGGTCCGTCCAGTCGGCGGCCTTCAGGAGATCGCGTTGCTTCTTTCCGTCGGAGGTAATCTGATACCTTTTGATTTCGACGTCTTCAAGCAGTCTGACCCTGGTAGGACCTTCTCCGCGCGGTTGAAACAGCGTTATGGACCTTGCGGCCGAGGCGTCCACGGTGAAGGCGCTCGCGGGACGGCCGTTCGACGAAGAGAAGGGGGCCATCGCGGGGGCGCTGGAATATTCCAGCGTCGGGCGCTCCTCCGGCGTGCCGCTCAGGCGGCCCTCTCCCGTGTTCCTGCTCCACTCCAGTCGATTGCCCCGCGCTTCGATTGCGGCAATGAGTTCGCCTTTCGGTTTCTCTTGCCGCTCGAACCTGCGCACGTAGACATCTCCATCAAGCACGAGGCGTTTCTGCACGAGCTTGGCCCGTTCCTTTCCGGAGGAATCCACGCGGGTGCGCCGCTCGGTATAAACCGCCGCATCCTTTGCGCTCTGGAACATCGCCAGTTTCTTGCGCCTGGCGTTGCGGGGTTCGTAGGATTCCATCACTACCGGTCTTTCGCCGCCGTGCAACTCGATCTTGATTGGCTCCATGCCCGCGGCTGATTCCCGCCCGGCGCCGGCTTCCTCCCGGCAGTATATAACCATGCGTTCGCAGCGCTGCACGGAGTCCACGAAGGGCGGCGAGAAATCGTCTGCGATGTCCTGCTTGTCCGCGAGCGCCGCCAGGTCCGACGCCAGTTCCGGAACGGCCGCACGGGTGGCCGTCACCACATCTGTTTCGAAGGTGATTATCGTCATGGAAGCGGTGCTCACGTTCGTCCCGAGGTCGAGGTCCTTTTCATCGAGTTTCCTTTTGAGTTCCTGCAGGAGACGGAGGTCTTTCAGATTGAGGTCCGGCGAGACGTAGCGCAGGTAAGAGATCGCGCGCAGGAGCGTTCCGCCGTCGTCCTGCTCAATCAGTCTTGTCCCGTGCGGGACGGACAGTTCCTCTATCGCTTCGCCCGCCAACTTCAGTATCCCGGCATGGTCTTCGTGCTTGACCCCTTCTTCGAGCATTCGTTTCTGAAGAGCGGCCAGAAGTTGCACGACCTCGTCCCGTGCGGGGCCGAAGGAAACGAGCGTTTCCAGTTCCGCCAGGAAGGCCTTTATGTAATGAGGCCGCTCGAACCGGCGAACCGTGACAGGCCCCCGGCAGGTGATGCGCGTGACGTTTCGGGGTTCCGACGCATTATGGGTCGATGCCTCGCGCTCAAACGCTCCGCCCACGATGTAGGCCACCGGCGATTTGTGCACAATCAGGTTGCGAAAGTCCAGCATGCCGTCCATTTCTTCCCCGGTGAGATGCAGGAGCCTGCTGTCCGCATCGCGAATCGTAACCGGGCCGTCCGCCCGGATTGCCCTGAGGTCCTGCCAGTAGAACATCTCATCGCTGGAGACGACCAGTTTCGTGCGCTGGCTGGCCTCGACGTTTACGCCGTCACGCAGGTGCGAGCGGAAGTAAGGGATTTCATCCTTGCCTTTCATGCGCGCATGTTGAAAGAGGTCCGCCCTGCCGGCCTCGATACGAACAGCCGGGTCATCGGGCGAGACCACTTCGGGCGTGAGGAGCACGTCGTCGAGCAGATACCTCTTGACGACGCCTGTCTCCTTGTCGTCTTCCGTCAGCGGCAGTTCGGCGGCGCTGGAGACCGTGCCGTGAAATATTTTCTTGTTTTCAATCTTCGGGTGGAACAGGGCGAAAGTTATGCGGCCTGTTGTCATCTTCTCCGGCACATCTTCGCCCTCCGTCCGGGCGGACGAAGAACCGAACCAGAGGGAATAAACGCCCGTTATTCCCAGCAGGAAAACGAGTGTCAGCAGTCCCAGCACGGCGAAGAATATAATTTTCTTCATTTCCTACCCTTCAATGTATTTTTCCATGACGCCGGCCCACTTGCCCTGAGCCTTCATAATCAACTCCGCCACCTCTCGCGCGGCGCCCCCGCCCCCCGGTGCGCGAGTCACGTAATGAGCGAACCGTTTTACCTCCTCCCGCGCGTCCCTTACGGCCACTGCAAAGCCGCACCGGCGCATCATCGGTATGTCGTGGGCGTCGTCGCCCACGCAGCAGACCTCCTCGGGCTTCAGTTTCAGTTTCTTCAGGAGTTCGTCGAATGCCCTGGCCTTGTCCAGGCGCTTCTGGTATACATGCTTTATGTCGAGGTCGCGGGCGCGCCTGCTTACCACCTCGGATGAGCGGCCGGTAATGAGCGCGACCTCCAGACCGGCCCTCATGAGGAACTTGATGCCCGTTCCGTCAAGGACGTGAAAAGACTTCGTCTCCACACCGTTGGAGTCGAAGATTATCCTGCCGTCGGTGAGCACGCCGTCCACGTCGAAGATTACCAGTTTGATTTGTTCCAGCATTGGCGGGTTTTCCCTCTCGTTCGTGTTGAAGTTCAAGCGTGAAATGAAATGGGATTATACGGGCGTGGATGAAGGCATTCAAGCCAATTCACCATTAGAGCCGATTAATAATAGGGGCAAGGGTAAAGGGCAGGGGCAAGGGCAAGGGGCAGGGGCAAGGGCAAGGGGAAAGATGAGAAAAGGGGCTTGACATTT
>JAUXGI010000379.1 GCA_030622295.1 Planctomycetota bacterium | reverse complement strand
TCGGGGAGCGGGTAATTCGCCGCAATCCACCTCAGGCGGATTGTCTGTTGCCTGTTGAGTTTGCCGATGCGCGACTCCATCTTCTTCATATTGTACGGCTCGGGGAGTCAGCCGCCCGATTCGCCAAACGGCAACAGGCGAGGGGGTCAGACGCTAAGGAGGCGGGCCTAGCCCGTTCTTTTCCTTTTGCGCTTTCTGACCTCGAACACTGTCTTCAAAGTGATGCGGGCCGAAAGGAAAAAAGCAGCCGAGGGCTGCCGGGCCTTGCCCGCTCTTTCCCCCCGGTTCTTACGCTGATGGCCGGGACGGCAAGCACGACATACGAGGAGCAACATGAACGAAGCAAATCAAGACGTAAAACTGGGCGTCAACATCGACCACATCGCCACCATCCGCGAGGCGCGCGGCACCGATGAGCCTGACCCCGTCTTCGGGGCCTACCTCGCCGAACTCGGCGGCGCCGACTGCATTACGGTGCACCTGCGCGAGGACCGGCGGCACATCCAGGACCGCGATGTAATCATACTGAGGCAGACGGTCTCGACGCGCATGAACCTTGAGATGGCCCGGGCCGAGGACGTGGTCGAAGTCGCACTGAAGATCGCTCCGGACCAGGCCACGCTCGTCCCCGAGCGCCGCGAGGAAGTGACCACTGAGGGCGGACTGGACGTCGCGGCGGAGAAGTCCGCGCTCATGGATCTGGTCAAGCGACTCAAGGAGGTCGGCACCAGCGTCAGCATGTTCATCGACCCGGACCACGCCCAGATTGACGCCTCCCGGGATGTCGGAGCCGACGCCGTTGAGATACACACCGGCACTTACGCAAATGCACAAAACCCCGACGACAGGCAGCGGGCCTTGCAGGAGATAATGAAGAGCGCTGAGTACGCCGATTCCGTCGGCCTTACCGTTCTCGCCGGGCATGGATTGACGTACCGCAACGTTCGCCCCGTTGTTGAAATCCCACAGGTGGTGGAGTTGAACATCGGCCACAGCATTGTTTCACGTGCCGCATTCGTCGGCATCGAAAGAGCCGTGCGCGAGATGAAAGAACTCTTGAAAAGATAGTGTCGGAGGGCTCGAAATGTTTCAGGGAGCATTTACCGCGCTGGTGACGCCGTTCAGGGACGGCCGGGTGGATTACGATGCGCTGGAAAAGTTCGTCGAATGGCAGATAGAGCAGGGGATTGACGGCCTGGTGCCCTGCGGCACGACGGGCGAGTCGGCCACGCTTATCCATGACGAGCACATCGAGGTCATCAGGCGTGTGCTGCTTGCCGCAAGGGGGCGCGTGCCGGTAATTGCGGGCACCGGTTCTAACAGCACCGCCGAGGCCGTTTCTCTCACGAAGGCCGCGCAGAGCGCCGGCGCCGACGCCGCGCTCGTCATCACGCCTTACTACAACAAGCCCTCACAGGAAGGCCTCTACCGGCACATCAAGGCCGTCGCAGAGAACGTGAGCCTGCCCATAGTGCTCTATAACGTGCCCGGCAGAACCGCCGTGAACATGCTGCCGGAGACCGTCGCGCGTCTGAAGGACTTCCCCAACATCATCGGCGTCAAGGAGGCTAGCGGCAGCGTCGAAAACACGGCGAAGATACATGAACTCGCCTCCGACCTCGTGATTTTTTCCGGCGAGGACGCCCTGACGCTCGAGATAATAAAGGCGGGCGGAAAGGGCGTCATCTCCGTCACCGCCAACATCGCCCCCGCCGACGTGAAGAAGATGGTTCAGGCGGCGCTGGAAGGCAGGGGGGATGCGGCGCGCGCACTCCATGAGAAACTGTTGCCGCTGCACGACGCGATGTTCCTGGAGACCAACCCGCAGCCGGTCAAGGTCGCGCTCAAGATGATGGATCGCGGCAACGGTGAGTTCCGCCTGCCGCTCTGGGGCATAAGCCCCGGGAACGAAGAGAAACTCAAGACCGTCCTTGCCGCCTATGGCCTCCTGTAGCCCGCCCCGGGATGAAAAACCGGCCCGGCATGGGGTCAGCCTCCTTGCCGCGACAAGCTTAGAGCATCTATCAAACTGTCCCGGGCGAGGGGGTCAGACGCCAGGAGGAGGCCCCGATTTATCGGGGCCGACGGGAGGGGTCTGACTCCCC
>JAUXGI010000151.1 GCA_030622295.1 Planctomycetota bacterium | reverse complement strand
TATGCAAACCGAAAGTAAAAGATCCCGCAAGGCGGGGCCGATGACGCCTTTGAGTGACGAGATTGCCGTCTCATTTCCTTGCTTCGTATTCTTCCCTGGTTATCTCGCTTACCTCCTGCGTGTAGATGTTTACCTTGATGAATCGCTCCAATTGCCCGGATACGGTCTTGGCGTAGAAGTAGTCCTGGTCCCTGCGTATCTTGACATACAACTTTACTACGCCCTCCGAACTTACCCTGTCGGTGATCTCATGTTCTTTTCCCTCCTCGTCCCGGTAAAATAGGCGCGCCCCCGGCGGGCTTATGCGAAAGGTCAGTTCGACCTTTATCTTGCCGGTCAGCCATGCGGAGTCGTAGCGCATTGCGAACCGCGGCTCGCTCTCCTGCACTATCATCATCCAGCCCTCTTTGCCCTTCGGGTCTTTCTTGAACTTCAGGTCCGTATGCAGCGCGTCCAGAACGTCCAGGTTCTTTACGCGGAACGTGCACTCGAATGCGTCCGGGCCTGTCTGCTTGACCCTGTATGGCTGCGCTTCTCCACCTTGTGGTGTGGCGTGTTTCTTGATCGCATCGAGTATGTGTTCTTTCTCTTCCGCCTTTTCGACAAAGTGGAACGAAAGCGTGCAATAGATGTCCTCTATTTTCTTCATCTCGTGCTTTACGGCACAGCCGCCCATGCATGTACACATCACCGCAAACAGTAACAGTTTCTTCATGGCAACTCTCCTGAAAATGACAACTACGTACCTCTCCCATACAGGATCGCTTCCGATCCGTCGGGCAGTTCAAAGACCTTGAGTTTTCCGTATCCGAGGCTTCCTGCAATCCGCATGGCTTGCTCATGCGGTATGTCCAGATGCGTCGCGCCTTCCTCCATTTGACGGCCGGTCTTGAAGACCGCGTAGCGCGATTCGGCCAGGCGCAATCTCACCTGGGCCATTTTTCCGCGTTCGTCGGCCACCTCACCGACGTACGTGACCTTGAAATCGCGGCCGTCGAGCAGCGCGGCCAGGTCGAAGCCCTTCGCGGTGAACAGCGCATGGTTGGCGAGGAAGGCGACGGTCACGGGCCTGCCGTCGTGTTGCGAATCTTCTGCGATACGCCGCGCAATGTCCCTCATGCGCCAGTCGCGCTCCTTCGTTATGTCAACGCCGCGGATGTGCGTCTGCGGCCGGGAGAACACCGCGTAAAGGCCGAACCCGCATGACGCAGACAGCAGAACCAACACAACAATACGTACTATCTTAAACCTGATTGATGTGATGAGAACCGCCAGCAGAACCGCCGCGCCCGGCAGCAGCGGCAGCAGAAAGCGTATCTGCTGGTCCCGCGTGAGGTTCAGCAAAAGATACGATACCGCCACCCAGACCGCCACGAGCCAGAGGTCCAGCCTCCCCGGCGATGCATTTTTTACTTGAGGAGCCCGCGCCTTGAAGATGAGTGCAGACAGACCGGCGACAATCGCCACCAAAACAAGCCCGGGGCCCACGTCGCGCAAGATGAGTTGCGGATAAAGGGTGAAGCCCGGATGGTTCGCCCTGTACGCCGCCCCTTCCTGGCCGAATCCGTAGCCGAAAAGGAAGTCCTGTATCGCCTGCTGATTCGGCAGGTACCACACCGACGCAATTGCAAAGGCGACGATAAAGCCTGGCGCGAAATTCAGGATGCGCCTGACTTCAAGCCGGCTTTCGACCATGCCGCGTATGAGCGCATACAGCGCCGGCCCCAGCAGAAAGACCAGCGCGATGGGATTGGTGAGCATCGCGACTCCGCAGACGATGCCCGCCAGAAGCGTCGGCAGGAAATGCTTGAAGCGATTGCTCAGAGCAATGAGCAGCACCGCCAGCGCCACCCACGCAGCCAGCGGCAGTTCCGTCCGGAACAGGCGCATGTACTCGATGACGGGCATCATGCATGCCACGGTTACGGCGGCAACCGCACCGGTGAGCACGGAACGGCGCGCCCCCAGGAAGTAGACGCTGACAAGAAGCGCCGCACCGCAAAGGGCGTTCAAAATCAGGGCTGTCTGAACTGAACGAGGCAGCATGAAATACAGGAACGAGCCGAGCAGCGACGTAAGCGGCGCCTGGTTCGGGCTGGCGTGTACGAAGTAATTGTACGCTTCGGCGGGGTCGTGCCGCATCCTGTCGTTGATGCGGATGCTCATGGAAGTGAAGTGCGCCTCGTCCCATTGCTCCGGCAACTCATCGAGGTGATTCCAGGAGCGCCAGCGGGCGTTCCAAACCCCCAGGATAATCGACGCGACAATCAGCGCCGTCGGGACGATGAGATGCCATCCGCGCCGCATTTTCCGCTCTCTCGGGGCTGTTGCGTTACTGTCCTGCATTTGCGCTGCCATATTGCGGGTGAACTGCCGGCATCGAGATTATGCACTCCATCCACGCAAAGTCAACCCGCAGAAAAGGCGCGGCTCCCCGTCATTTCCGTTGTGTTCCTGTGGATTCAGAGACAGTCCGTGTAATCCGGCCAAGTCCGTGAAATCAGTGGTGAGACCGCCGTGGTTCCGCCTGCATCTGCTTCCGACGTTCCGGCGGTGAGGGAAGGCGGGCTAGTCGCGCCTGATGCCGTGTTTTCTGAGGACTACGGCGACGTTCTCGGTGGGCTGTGCGCCGACGCTGAGCCAGTGGCGTATGCGGTCGGCCTTCAGGTCGTATTTCTTGGTCCTTCCGGTTTCAAAGGGGTTGTAGTAGCCCAGTATCTCCAGCGGCCTGCCGTCACGCCTCTGTTCCTTGTCGAAGGCCGCCAGTCTGTAAAAGGGCCTGTTTCGTTTTCCCATACGTTTGAATCTGAGCCTTACCGACACAGTTTAGACCTCCCTGCTAATGTTTTCCAAGTCCTCGCGTGCGTCGCGCATCCACAGTCTTCTGTAAAACGCGCGGTAGGTACGCCATTTATGATGCCACGAAACCCAGTCGCGCCCGAATCCGCGCCATTTCCTCAGCCGAACCCGGGCGGCATCGCCATGCCCTTCATGCCCTTCATCTTACCAAAGAATCCCTTGGATTTCATCTGTTTTATCATTTTTCTCATCTGCTTGAATTGCTTCAGCAGGCTGTTGACGTTCGCGGTGGTCGTGGCCGACCCGCGCGCTATGCGGCGCTTGCGGCTCAGGTCGATTACCTCCGGGCGGTGGCGTTCCTCTCCGGTCATGGACTTGATTATTGCCTCAATCTTCACCATTTCGCGTTCTTCCTCTTCGCCTATTTCGAATTTCGAGCCGAGGCCGGGTATCATTTTCAAGAGGTCTCCCAGGGAGCCCATCTTCTTCATGCGCTGCATCTGTTCGAGGAAGTCCTCAAGGTCGAACTTTCCCTTCATCAGTTTCTTTTGCAACTTCTGCGCGTCGTCGGCGGTCATTTCCTTCTGGGCTTTTTCGACCAGGGTGACGGTATCGCCCATGCCGAGTATGCGCCCGGCGACGCGGTCGGGGTGGAATTCTTCCAGGCGGTCCATCTTTTCGCCCACGCCGACGAACTTTATCGGCTTGCCTGTGACCGCGCGCACGCTGAGCGCCGCGCCGCCGCGGGCGTCCCCGTCCATCTTGGTGAGGATTATCCCGTCCAGTTCCAGTTGTTCGTTAAACTCCCTGGCGCTGTTGACCGCGTCCTGCCCTATCATCGCGTCAACAACCAGGTATATCTGTTGCGGCTTTACCTTCGCGGCGACCTTGCGCAACTCGTCCATCATCTCTTCGTCTATCTGCAGTCGCCCGGCCGTGTCGAGGATGACGGTGTCGAAGTGTTCCTTCTTTGCGTGTTCCACCGCTCGTTTGCAGATTTTGACGACGCGTTTCCCGTCTTCCGCGTAGACGGGGATGTCGAGTTGTCTCCCGATGACCTTCAGTTGTTCCACGGCGGCGGGGCGTTTAACGTCGGCGGCCACGAGGAGGGGCTTCCTGCCCTTGGAGCGCAGGTTCAACCCCAGTTTGCCGCAGGTGGTGGTCTTGCCGGTGCCCTGCAGGCCCGCCATCATTATGACGGTCGGCTCGCCATCGGCGAACGGGATCTTCGGGTCGGCGGGACTCATCAGGCGAATCATCTCGTCGTGGACTATCTTCACGATTTGCTGCCCCGGCGAAATGCTCTTTACGACGTCCTGTCCTACCGCCCTTTCCGTGACCCGCTTGATGAATTCGTTTATCACAGGCAGGCTGACGTCGGCCTGCAGGAGCGCTATCTTGACCTCGCGCAGGCCTTCCTTGATGTTCTCCTCGGTCAGTCTGCCGCGTGAGCGCAGCCGCTCGAAAATTTTCGAGAAGTTCTGTGTAAGCGCTTCAAACATGTCGTGTTTCCCGCCCGAGTGTCTTATTCGCCGTCATTTTCGTCCTTTGCGTCTTCATAAACGGGGGGGTACTCCCCGTAGAGGCCCGTTTCGTCCGAGAGCATTGCCGCAGAAAGCGACTCGGCAATCCTCGG
>JAUXGI010000372.1 GCA_030622295.1 Planctomycetota bacterium | reverse complement strand
GGTCATGCAAACCGGAAGCGCAAGAGGGGACTGTGCCCCCCGGCGGCCCTCGGCCGCTTTTGTACTTTCCGCGCCCGGTATCTTCGGGAACGGCCTCCGGGGTCATGCAAACCGGAAGCGCAAGAGGGGGCTGTGCCCCCCGGCGGTCTAATCTCAGATAGACCACTCAATATCCTGGGCGTGGGTCAGACGCAGGACTTCTTCCAGGGACGTGACGCCGCGCAGTACCTTGCGGCCGCCGTCTTGCTGCAAGCTGGTCATGCCGCTGAGCCTGGCGCTCTTGCGGATGTCCTGAGTCGAGGCACACTTGAACGCCAGCGCTCGCAACTCGCTGTTCATCTCCATCAACTCGTACACGCCCAGGCGGCCGGAGTAGCCGGCGCCCTTGCAGCGCGGGCAGCCGACCTTGCGGAATATCGTGTGCCCTTCGATCATCTCCGGCGTTATCCCCACCGACTTCAGTTCGCTCAGCGACGGCTTGTAGGGTTCCTTGCAGTTGTCGCACAGAACCCGCACCAGCCTCTGCGCCAGGACTGCCAGCACCGACGATGACACCAGGAAGGGCTTTACGCCCAGGTCCATCAGCCGCGTCAGCGCGCCCGGCGCATCGTTGGTGTGCAGCGTAGTGCATACCAGGTGACCGGTCAGCGCCGCCTGAATGGCGGTCTCCGCCGTCTCATGGTCGCGTATCTCGCCCACCAGGATGATATTCGGCGCCTGGCGCAGCATGGCGCGCAGTATGCGCGCAAACGTCAGGCCTATCTTCGGCCTGGCCTCGCACTGATTTATGCCCCCCAACAGATACTCCACCGGGTTCTCCGCCGTGATTATCTTCACGTCGGGGCGGTTCAGTTTCTTCAATGCCGCGTATAACGTGGTCGTCTTGCCCGAACCGGTCGGTCCGGTTACGAGGAGCACCCCGTGCGGCCGCTTTATCACCGATTCGAACCGCTGCAGGTCGCTTTCATCGAATCCCAACTCATCAAGTTCCTTCAAGCCCTTTTCCTTGTCCAGCAGACGCATCACTATGCTCTCGCCGTTCGATGCGGGCAGAGCGGACACACGGATGTCGATATCCCTGCCCTCGAACTTCAAGTTGATGCGTCCGTCCTGCGGGCGGCGCTTCTCGGCAATGTCGATGCCCGCCATTATCTTCACGCGGGACAGTATCGGGCCCTGGTTGACCTTCGGCTGCGAGTCCACCTCGAAGCACACGCCGTCGATGCGGTACCTGATGCGAAGCCTGTGCGTCAGGGGTTCTATGTGAATGTCGCTCGCCCGCTGCCTCAACGCTTCCGCAATGATAAGGTGCACCAGCCGGATAATCGGCGCGTCGTCACCCTCCTCCGCCTCGCTTTCCGCGCCGCGCCTCACGGTAACCTCGACGTCCGATTTCCCGTTGAGGTCGTCCATCCGGACTTTCGCATGGGTCTGGTAATAATTCTCTATCGCGGCCAGGACGTCTCCCCGCGGCGCGAGCGCGCAATCGATATCCATGTCCAGAATGAAACGCAGGTTGTCCAGCGCGAACAGGTCGTTCGGCTTGCTCATCGCCACAGTCAGCCGACCGTTCTTCTGCGATATGGGGATTATGTTGTACTCCTTGGCCACGCCGAACGGCACGATGCGCAGTACTTCTTCGGGGATTTCAATGGTGTTGAGGTCTGCATAAGGCAGATTGAATTGTCTGGCAAGGGCACGGGTGACCTGCTCTTCGGTGGCGTAGCCCAGTTCCACCAAGGCGCTGCCCAAGAGTCCGCCGTCGTTTTCCTGCTGTGCAACCGCTTTCTTGAGTTGTTCCTCGGTCAGGATACCCTCGTCAATCAGTATCCTGCCGATAAGTTTGCGTTCGTCTACCATGGCCGGAAATACCCGTAGAAAAGCATACGCCTGCCTCCGGTGTGCGAACTTCTCCCTTGCTCACTTAATATATCATATTTCCACTCGATGTGCAAGTCAAGAGCCGGTGTGGCGAGCAGTACGAATTCTTGGAAAGTGAGCGATGGGGACTGTCAGAAGCTCGGGGAGTTAGACCCCCGATTCGCCAAACGGCAACAGGCAACAGGCGAGGGGGTCAGGAGTTTATCCCGACAAAGGAGGGGCTGAGGAGGAGCCATCCGTGAGGATGGCGACGGGAAAGGGTCTGACTCCCCGAGTCT
>JAUXGI010000254.1 GCA_030622295.1 Planctomycetota bacterium | reverse complement strand
TGAAGAAGTCTCGTCTCGCGGGGAATCATTTCAAATGGTGCTGCAACATGAATCTTGTGTCAACTCAAGGGGTCAGCCCCACCATGAGTTGACACTATATCGGTCTCTTTATCGGTTTTCGATTCTTGAAGAGGGTGATTTCGTTCACTCCGGCGTTCTTCAGCGTCGTCAGCAATTCGGGCACACACCGGCCGAGGTTCTCCAGCACGTGGGCGTCAGAGCATACCGTGACCCTGGCGCCGCCGTAATCGAGGAAACGCTTCACAAATTCCGTGTCGGGGTAAGGCTGGGCCGGGGGCTGCCACATGCCCGAGGCATTAACCTCCAGGGCGAGGCCGGCCTCCGCAAGTTTTCGCGCGATGCGGTCTATCTGTTCCTCGTACCCTGCCAAATCCAGGCCTTTGAGATAAGGAGTGCCGTGACGCTTTAATATGCCGATGTGGCCGATAACGTCGTACAGTCCCTGTTCTATCGAACTTTCGACCTCGTCAAGGTATTTGCGGTAAATCTCCCCGACGCCGTATTTCTCAAACATCTTTGGTGTGTTCTCGCGGGAGGAGATGTCGCCGCCGAGGCCGTCCAGGATGTGCACGCTGCCGATGACTATATCGTACGGCCGACCCTCGATGACCGCCCGCGCTTCATCCACAAGGCTGGTCTGGCATGACACCTCGACACCGAAGGCAAGTTCGATGCGATTGCCGAACTCCTCACGGGTCTCCCGGAATTCCTTCCACGCGCTGTCAAAGTTGTAATAGCCGAAAGAGAAGTCCGCCGGGTCGAGGTCTATATGGTCCGTGAAGGCCAGATAGTCGATGCCCATCTCCAGCGCGCGCTCGCAGTATTGCCGCATGGTTACCTGCGAGTCTTTTGACTGTCGCGTGTGGGTATGGCAATCCGGGAAGAACGGTTTCATATGATTTGCCCGCCGCCCGGCATGGCGCCGGGGGTAATGTCCTGCGAAAGAGTGGCAACGATGTCCTTGAAGCCTCGGCTGCGCCAGAAACTCATTGCAACGGGGTTGACGGAAGCCGCACGCACGCGAAGAGACGTGATGCCCTGTTTGAGCAGCCAGAGTTTAACCGCCTCTACCAGTTGGGCGCCTATGCCGCGGCGGCGATACCGGCCATCCACGACAAGGTCCGATATCATCCCGTACCTGCCGGGCGGAAACACGGGCGGGTTCATCTCAACAGTTGTGTTGCAGAATGCGATTATCCCCCCATCTTCTTCGGCGACAAGCGTGAGAACGCCGCGATTCCTGACGCACTTCGCCGCGAACTTCCGGAAGACCCTTGCCGCATGCAGACTTATCTGGAAGATGGGGTCCATGTCCGTGTGGAATTGCATCAACTGTTTCCACAGCGATACTATGGCATCGAGGTCTCGCTTTGTCGCTTCGCGTATTCGGGCCACGGCCCCTCTCGCACAATTGCCGCAAGTAAAGGAGGGGTTATTATATGAACGTCGTATGCACTGTCAAGAAAGGCAATCTCGGTGCTGGACGGGGAGTCAGCCGCCCCTGGCGGCTCTTTTCCTTTCGTCTCACATAACTTCGCAGGCGGTATCCGAGGATACCAGGTGCGAAAGGAAAAAGACCGGGCAGGGCCCGGCGTCTGACCCCCTCGCGGTGCGGTTCAGGCACTCACCGGAAGGCCGTCGCAGTCGAAGACGTTCTTGACGCCCTCCGGATAGTCACAATGCTCGGTCCAGGAATCCTTCACTCCCGTATCAGGATTCCGGAAGTAATCGCTCTTGCTGCCCAGTTTGTCAATCCTGGGAGCGTAGAACGCGCCGTAAATCGCGCCGGTGACGTAGACCCTGGTTATCTTTCTGCCGGCGGACATGCTGCCCCGGAAGTCGGACGTGCCCGGCAACATGCGCCCCTTCCAGTCGTAGCCGACGTAGAACTTGCCGAGGCTGCCTTTGTAGCCGTCGGCTTCAAAGTCGGAGTCGACAACGTCGCCGCCGATGTAGAACTTGCCCAGTTGCCCCTTATAACCTCCGGCCTCAAAGCCGGAGTTCACCACGTCGCCAGTGATGTAGAACTTGTCCAGTTTTCCCTTCCTTCCGTACGCCTCGAATGAACTATCGACTACGTCACCGCCGATGTAAGCCCTCCTGATGCCCTTACAGGAGGAAAAAATGCTGTCGATGACGTCGCCGCCCGCGCGCAACTCCTTTATCTGTCCACTGCTCCCGCCGGCCGTGATGCAGGCCCCGTCGAAATCGTCGCCGGCAATCAACTTCTTGATATACTGCGCGTCTATGCTGCCGATAATCCGGTCTGCCTGGATAAGATTTATCTTTCTGACATCAGTCGCGTTGACGTCCCCCAGCGTTCCTTCTACAATGATGTTTCTCACCTTCTTGTCCGGCTGGATGCCGATGTTAATCCAGTCGACATCGCCGGCGATATCGAGCGTGCGGAACCCGTTGCCGTAAATCACGACCTCCCTGACCGGTGAGAGGCTGTTCGCGGTCAGATAGAAACTGCTCTTGCTCGTCGCTCCGGTAATGAAGACAGACTCGATGTCCGAACCGTCCGGGGTCGGCCCGGGAAAAATGACAAGCGCCTCGCCCTTGCCTTTATACTGCAACATTACCTGGTCGGCCGTAGCGTCCTGAAACGCAAAGGGGTCGCTGTCCCGCGTCAACATGACGATTGAACACGAAACCGCCCCGCTCCAATCGCCACCGCTGTCCTGCGCCCTGGCGAAATACGTGTTCGACGTGGTCTGGGGGAGGGTCGCCGAGAACGTCCATTCCCCGCCCCCCGCATTCACGCCGTCGCCGAGGTATTCATCAACCCCGGCATCGAGCGCCCCATCGCCGTCGGCGTCCCTGTAAAATTCCACTTTCACGATAGTCCCATCCAGGTCCGCAACGTTACAGGCCGCCAGCGACATGCCCTCCCCCACGGTCAGGGGGTCAAGCCTGCCGCGAAGCGAGTCAATCTCCGGAGGCAGGTTGACGGCGGCCGGCATGTTAACGTAGTCGAACTGCGCATCCAGTTCTCCCGTGAAAAGCGGCGGGTCGGCCCACTGGTGTACCCATGTATTCAGATACACCGGCGCCGGGGCGTCGGGGAGGTAGGAGACGCCGTAGGCCTGCTGGAAATCCGACGCGGCTATGCCGGGCCGCTCGGTTGTGGCGTCGTAGACGGGTTGCCTTATCTCAGCGGCATCGAAATAGTAAAGGACCATGTCTTGCCGCAGGCCGTCGATGCAAAAGGTCAGGCCGTCGGCCCCCCAGTC
>JAUXGI010000104.1 GCA_030622295.1 Planctomycetota bacterium | reverse complement strand
TTGCCTGTTGTGCTGACGGGGGTCAGACCCTTTCCCGTCGCTTCGCTCCTCCTCAGCGTCTGACCCCCTTGCCGTTTGGCGGGTTAACCCCGGCCCGAAAGCCATTCTTCCCCAGGGATTTCACGCCTTCCACGCCGATTCCGGATAATCTAAAGTTCGCAGATACCTTTGCCGATAGAAAAGGTGAGTTCGGACGACATCCCTCCGGCGCGAATCCGCTTCTCGAATCGCCCCATGTCGCCTGCGGGTGCGACCGTCCGAGCCTGTAACGGAATGGTTAATAGACGGAGGATGTTTATGAAAAAGCAGAAAAATAGATTATTCGTGGAGGACAAGAGTTATATCGAGTACGTCATGGAAGGCAACAGCATTATAGTGTACAAAGTGCAGAAGTCCAATAACGGCTCGTTCATGATGCGCCGCATCATAAAAATATACAAGTAACCGCGATTTCGAGCACAAAAGCCCGACCTGCAAAGGCCGGGCTTTTTTTTCTAACCCGCATATCTCACCACGATTTTCGTGGCGTCGGGGTAAGCAACCGGTAGACAACGTATTGCGGTCGGATTACCCTCGGCGGGCAACAAACACTATGCCTGGCAAACTCAGCGTGAGCCAGCGAGGGGGTCAGACGCTGAGGAGGAGCCATCCGTAAGGATGGCGACGGGAAAGGGTCTGACTCCCCGAGCACACTCGCTTCCGTGGTGAGAAATGCGGGTTTGGGTGGTCTCAATTCTCCGACGGTATCGTGACCTCGAGGGATGTCTCTTTTGCGGACGGTTCCGGTTCGGCGCTGCTGCGCTTTTCAACAGGCAGTGAGAAGGTGAAGGTCGAACCTTCGCCGACCTTGCTCGTGGCCCATACCCTGCCGCCGTGTAGTTCCACTATCTTTTTGACTATGGCAAGTCCCAGACCGGTTCCCTTCTCGCCCCTGGTGGGCCTGGAGCCGACCTGGACGAATTTCTGGAAGAGCCTGTCGAGGTCCTCGGGCGGAATGCCCACGCCGGTGTCGCTCACGCTGACCTCTACGAAGTTGCCGTTCCTGGCCGCACTGATGGTCACGGTGGCGTGCTCGGGCGAGAACTTGAAGGCGTTGCTCAACAGGTTGTTGAGTGCCTGGGCCATCCTGTCCGGGTCCAGCCAGACCGGCGGCAGGTTGTCCGGCACCCGGTCGACCAGCGTGATGTGTTTCTTGGACGCCACCAGCGTCTGCGCGCGAAGTTGCCCGGCGACGAGGTCCTGTATTTTATACTGGCTCAGCGACAACTCCACCTTGCCCGACTCAATCTTCGTCACATCGAGCAGATCGTTTACCAGGTCGAGCATGAGTATCGACTGCTGGCTGATGCCGTCTATCGCTTCCACCTGTTCCGAGGTCAGGTCGCCGAGCAGGTCCTCGGCGAACAGGTCGCACCAGCCCTTGATGACCGTGAGGGGGTTGCGCAGGTCGTGCGCCACCATGCCGAGGAATTCATCTTTAAGATTGTTCAGTTCGCGCAGTTCCCCCTGCAGCGAGCAGATGCGCATGGCCGATTCGACGCGCGCGAGCAGTTCGTGGTGGTTGAAGGGTTTCACCATGTAGTCGTCCGCGCCGCTGCCGAAGCCCTCCACCTTGTCTTCTATCTTCCCCTTTGCGGTCAGCATGATGAAGAAGACTTCGCGCATGTCCTTGTCGGCCTTGATGCGCTTGCAGAACTCAATCCCGTCCATGCCGGGCATCATGAGGTCGGATATGATAATATCGGGGTGGTGCTTCAGCGCTTTCTTCAGGCCTTCGCGGCCGTCGTGGGCACCGAGCACGTCATAGCCGCGCTTGCGCAGGTGCATGGAGACCAGTTTGCGTATCGATTCCTGGTCGTCAACCACCAGTATTTTTCCCTGTGCCATTCGTTGCTCCGAGTATGACCAGTGGGGTCGTGTGATTGGCCCGAGGAGTTATCGGAATCAACGCATTTGGGAATGGTCCGCTTTGCGAAGCATCGCCTTAAGGATTTTCCACATATCGCGCGGGCCGGGCCTGGCGTGCATCAGGCAGCCGGCGAGCGTGCGTGTCAGTATGCCGCGACGGCTTGCATCCACGTCCGCACCGGCCAGCAGGTCGCCGACCTGTTTGCGCAGCGCGCGGTCCGCCGCGATGGACGGCACCGCCACGGCCGGCCCCCGGGGGTAGAACGACCTGCCCATTGAGAGACATGCGAGCATATTGCGGCCGAGGTCGGACCGGGCCACCCGCGGGGTGTAGGAGCGGAACGAAAAATCGCGCCGCGCAAAGGCCGCCGCGATTTCTTCCGCAGCCATGCGCCCGTAAGCCAGAGCCTGGGCGATGCCCTCACCGGTGAGCGGGTTGCCGCCTGCGGCGTCACCGACCAACAGGAGGTGCGGCCGGGAGAGCGGCCGCCGCTTGTGGTAGCCGCCGCCGTAGCCGCCGCGTATTTTCTCGCCGGTTTCGATGTCCCTCCTGCGGAGACCCGCGTACATCGCGCCCCTGATATCGCCCCGCTTCGTACACTGACTCAAAGAGCAGAAGATACCCCGGTTGTAGCGGCGTTCCGTACCGTCGAGGGACGGAAAATGCCAGACATAGCCCGCCACGCCCGAGGCATTGCAACTGAAGTCCACCGTGACGCGGCCTTTCTCGAAGTCGTCTCCGTCGCCGGGACAGGCGGGGGTATCGACCGACAGTCCCACCAGTGGATAGCGGGCATATTCCGGCAGGCAGCGATGGGAGAGGCCTCTTGAGCCGTCGGCGCCGACCACGACTCTTGCGCGGTAGCGCCCGCTTGCGGTCCTCACCTCGCACATCCCCCGTGCAAAGCCTATCTCGGAGACTTCTTCGCCCTCGCGGACCTCAATGTTCGCGGCCTTGACCGCATCGACCAGCATGGCGTCGAACCGCTCTCGCCGTATGACGCGCATGCAGTCCGGGCGCAGTATGTCCGCACGATGATTTTCAAACAGCAGTCGGATATGATTGATTTGAGTGTAAGGCATGTTCAGTGAGAGACCCATCTGCGCCAGCAGGCGCAGCGCCTGGGCGGTGAGCCCTCCCGCGCAGACCTTGGGGCGGGGGTGGCGGCACCTTTCCAGCACGACGGTGCGTCCGATGAGGTGAGGGCACAGCCTGCTTGTCCACAGGGCTGTCGAACAGCCGGCCGGGCCCGCTCCCACTATTACTACTTCGTAATGCTCAGTTCTCATATTCGGCATTCAGCCGTCGATACTTGACGGAATAAGGCCGCTTTCCGCCGGCGCGGGTGCGTTCTATTCAGCGCTGGTGCCACTTGAAGGGGTCAGGCTCCTTCAGGTGGCGCCAGGTGTTTGGGTCCGGCTAACTCAGTTTTTTGACAAGGCGGCAGGCGTTGCCGGGGGGGTCGTATTCCAGGGCGGTGAGGCACCTCATCATCAGCATGATGCCCAGGCCGCCGGGTTTCCCCTCGCGCTGGCGCATACGCGCGCGCTGTTGCGGGTCGGTTTCTTTCCCCAGGGCCAGGTAGAACGAATAATCGAATCCTTTGCCCTCGTCCCTCACGACTATGGTCGCCTTTTCGAAGTCGAGACAGTATTCCACTGAGATGCGGCTGTCGGCCCGGGACAGATTGCCGTGCCTGTATGCGTTGTCGATGGCCTCGCGGCAGGCGGTGCGAATCTCGCTGGCATCGTGTTCGTTCAGTTCGGTTTGACGGACCAGTTGCGCCACGAGGTCGTTGGCCCGCTCTATCTCGCGCTCCGCGTTTGCAAGTTCGAACTCCATTTTGTGTGTTACGAACTTGTCCTGTGTGACGACGCGTCGCAGTTCGCTCTCTGCGACCGCAAAGAGTTCGTTGTACTCGAAAGGCTCGTAGACACGGTCATCCTCCTTGACGAGGAAATCGGGCCGCGGCCTCTCGTCGCCGCCGTAAACCCTGATTATGCTGACCATGCTCGACGCCCGGTTGGTTTTGATTTCACTGCACAGGTCGTCGGCGTCCTGCACGGTGTTGTCGATTATCATCAGGTCGGGTTGTTCATCGGCGAGGCGTCTCAGCGTGTCGTTCTTATGCGCGGTCCGGACGAACGTCCCGTCTTTCCCGTCGCCGCCCCAGCGCATGGCCAGGATGTCGGCAAAGATGTTCGTCTTGGGGAGGACGAGCATGACGGATGCCTCGGGCGGGGTGGTGGGGAAGCGCTTCTTGTGCGGGACGGGTTTGCGCGGGGCGCCGCTGGGCGGGGGCTTGGGCGCCACGCGCGCGTACTCCGCGGCGACGGCGTCCGTGGCGCCGCTGTCGAAGTATTCGAGCGCATGCTTTTCGTCCGGGAATATTTTTATGAGAGTATGAAAGCCTATTATCTTTATCGTTCTGATGATTTCCTTGGGCACGGAGACGAGCGCGATGTCGCCGCTGCGTTTCCTGGTGATGTCAAGGCATCTGATGAACTCACCAAGCCCGCTCGAGTTGATATAACTGAGATTTTTCAGTTCAAATATCATGCGGGACGTTCCCCCTTCAAGCGGAACCCTTGTCGCGGCCTGAAAATCGGGCAAGGTCTCGGAGTTGATGATTCCTTCGACGCCGAGTATCAGGACTTCATGCTTGCCGGGGGTTGTAACCTGCCGGGCTATACACTGAACGACAGCCATTTTTCTCCACGCCAAAAAGGTAATGGTTGGTTTTGAAAGAACCGGACGGGCATGCCGCCGCGGTTTTGCGCAACTGCGGGCGGGACGGGTCGATATCTATTCCGATTTTGACCTCTCCTTCAGCATCTGTGCCAGCGTCGCCTCGTCGATGACGCCTGCATTCAGCAGCACCTCGATGAGGGCGTCTATTTTCACCCTTGTCGGGAAGCGCAGCAGGGAATCTCGCGCCTCCCTGGCCTCTGCCGCTTCTACCGCCTCTCTTATCGCCTGCGGCGAAGGCAGCGGAACATCCTCTTCCGTCGGCGGCCTCGGAGGTTCTTCGGGAAACGACTCCGTCCCTTCCTCGGTGTCTTCGGGCGCCGGGCCGAGGTAGTTTGTGATGGCCCTGTCTATCTCTCTTTCGCAGGCGATGACCGCCACGACGTTCTCGCCTGTCTCGAACTGGATTTCCTCGAGGGTTTCGAGGTCGTGCGGGTAGGCCATGGCCACTTCCAGAGTTCCGTCGACGAGGGACAGTGGCAGTACCTTCTTGTTTCGAATCGTGCTCTGGGGAATCATCCGAAGCAACACCGGTGGTATCTTCACGTCGCTCAACTTCACCAGTTTGAGTTCCATCTGGCGTGCGAGGTGCGTCACGAGGCTTTCTTCCGTAACATACCCGAGTTTTACAAGGATCCTGCCCAGTCTGCCGCCGAGGTCTTTCTGTATTTCGAGGGCCTCGTTGAGTTGGTCCTCGGTTATCGCACCGGACGTCGTCAGGTGCTGCCCAATCATTATGTCTTCCGGCATTTTTTCCATGTTGCCGCCTCTTTATCGGGATTTCACCTTTGGGCGATTCTTTGCTCTCGGTACGGATTTTATGTCGTGCGCCCTGAAATTTCAAGGCCTTTTCTGACGGAGGCATTTGCGA
>JAUXGI010000243.1 GCA_030622295.1 Planctomycetota bacterium | reverse complement strand
GGCTTCCCCGCTTCCAGATGCCGCGTAATATCCCTGATTTCATTATCTGAGAGTCTTATATGAGCATTCTTGGGATGCTTTCCTTTTTTCTTCGCCATCTCGTGTTCCCCGCAAAGTGGTAGTTGTAAGGTTCTTTAATTATTTTCCTCTCCTACTTGCCTACTGCCTACTCTCCTACTGCTTCTTGGTCTTCGGTCTTCAGTCTTCGGTCTTATAAAATTATATCCCCCCGGTATGACAAAACAAGGGGAAAGACGGGCAACGGGCAACAGGCAACGGGCAACAGGCAACAGGCAGAAGTCAGAAGTCAGGAGTCAGAAGTCAGAAGAAGCGGGCAAGGGCAAGGGGCAAGGGACAGAAAATCCGTGGCCATCCGTGGCCATCTGTGGCTCCATTCGTGGTTCCGAATTCAAGTCAGAAGTCAGAAAAAACAGGCAATCCGCCTCAGGCGGACAAGGGGTTAGGGAGGCGTGTAGGAATCGTCGAGGGAAGGCTGAAGTGCCCCCCTGGGGGGAAATTTCGGCGTTTTTCGCTTGAGAGGCATTTGCGCTGTTTGGGATGTGGCGGTGTTAAAGGGAGCGGGGGCAGGTGGAATTTCTTTTTACCCCACCACGGAACGTGTTTTCGCAGGTTATGATTTGCCGAAAAAGCGCGGGGCCGTTTTTGACCCCACGCTTTTTTTGATAAAAGCGGCGGCCTTGACACGCATGGTATAATGCGTGAAAAACTGTTACTACACAGGAGGCCGCCGATGGCAATTATACCACAAAGACAATTGTTCGGGTGGAAAGAAATCGAAAGTCTCGGAGATTTGGAAAGGCTCCGACTGGCGCTCTCTCACCTGCCCGATGAGAATCTGATGCGCCTGCTCGAGCGAGACCGAGGCAGGGGCCGCGACGATTACCCGATACGCGCCGTCTGGAACTCGGTTCTCGCCGGGATCGTTTTTCAGCACGTCTCGATAGAGAGCCTGCGGCGCGAGCTGGGGCGCAACGCGCAGTTGCGCGAGATGTGCGGCTTTGATCTCTTCAAGGGCAAAGAGGCGGTGCCGCCGTCATACGTTTATACCCGCTTCCTGAAAAAGTTGATCAAGCGCCAGGCGGCGATCGACGAGATGTTCCACGTCCTGGTTGACGATCTGCACAAATTGCTGGACGACTTCGGGCGCACTCTTGCGATAGACGGCAAGGCGATCGGCACCCACGCCCGTCGCGGGAAAAAAGGAGAGAAGCCGAAGGAGCCCGACGGCCGTCGCGACACGGATGCGAACATCGGGGTGAAGACATATCGCGGCGTGCACGAAGACGGCACGCTGTGGGAAAAGGTGAAGAGTTGGTTCGGCTACGAGATTCACCTGATAGTCGATGCCGACTACGAGCTGCCGGTGGCCTTTGAAGTGACGCGCGCCTCGGCGAGCGAGCTGAAGGGGGGCAAGGCGATGATAAAGCGCCTGAGGGAGCGCCACGAAAAATTGCTGGAAGGCTGCGAGGCGCTCGCCGCCGACAAGGGCTATGACGACGGCAAACTGATAGAGGAGTTGTGGGACACCTACGAGATCAAGCCCGTCATCGACATCCGGCAGATGTGGAAAGACGGCGAAGAGACGCGCCTTGTCGAGGGCACGCGAAACGTCGTCTACGACTACAAAGGCACGGTCTACTGCCACTGTCCTTTGACCGGCGAGAGACGAGAGATGGCCTACGGCGGATTCGAGAAGAAGCGCAGGGCGTTAAAATACCGCTGTCCCGCGGCGCACTACGGCCTCGATTGCGCCGGCAGGAAAAGATGTTCCGTCGCGGGAGCGATAAGGATACCGCTAAACGAAAACAGAAGGATATTCACGCCGCTCTCCCGCTCCAGTTACGCCTGGGAGCGGACGTACAGGAAGCGCACAGCGGTCGAGCGAGTCAACAGCAGGCTCGACGTATCATTTGGTTTCGAGCGGCACTTCATTCGGGGATTGAAAAAGATGAGGCTGAGATGCAGCCTTGCGCTTCTGGTTATGCTTGCGATGGCGCTCGGCAGGGTCAGGCAGAAGCGCCGGGAGATGATGCGCAGCCTTGTGCGAGCGGCCTGAAGGGGGCGGGTCCGCAAGGGCGGACAGGGAAGAGGGATCAGAGAGAGATAGTCTGTCAACAGGTCAGTCAGGAGCGTCGGGGGGACGCGAGAAGAGCGCAATTTAGTTTTTGATGAGTTCCCGGCGACCCGAAAGCGGGCTTCATTCGGCCATCCCCATCGAAAAGCCCTCACATCGCAAATGCCTCGGGGATGGTTTGGTCTTGACTTGGAGGGCCGGCGCCGTATTATTCCCTGTACGCAGGACCTCAAAGGTCATCACGAAACAGGGAGCCGCTCATGAATATCGGGAACCGATTTGGATGTCGAGGACGTTCTCGAGCAGGGAGACATGCCGGACATCGTCCCTTTGTGATGGAAGCGCTCGAGCCGCGCCTGCTGCTCAGCGTCGGCTCCATAATCCCTCCGACGGTGGAGATTACAGCGCCTCTGCCGGGGGAGTCTTTCGACTCGGGAGCGCTCAGCGTGTCCGCCGATGCCTCGGACGAGGACGGTACTGTCGAGCGGGTGGAATTCCAGTGGTCAGGCGACGGCATGAACTGGCGCTCAAGCCACTTCTACGACGGTGACACGCCGGTGCCCGACGGAACGGACTGGTACGGGGCCAACGGCTGGGCGCTGGACTTCAAACTGCCGGAAACACACGATGACACTCTGTGGGTGCGCGCCCGGGCATACGATAACGACGGGCTGTCGAGCGAATGGACCGGGATGAGCGGTTCCTTCAGCGTAATGGTGCCCGGCTACGTGACCGACGAATTCACCGGCAGCGACATTGACCAGGGCCTCTGGAATGTCTTCGACGACACCTTCATAGTCGGGGGCAACTGGGCGGAAGCGGAAAACATCTCGGTCGCGGACGGCATCGCCGTTCTCACGATGGCCAACGACGCGCATCCCGCACACCCCAGGCGGGGAGCGCAGATTATCGCGTGTAATGACGAAGGCTTTACCGCCTTTCATACCTATGGTTCTTACATGGCGCGGATAAAGGCGGAAGAGGGCAGCGGGGCCACAACCGCATTCTTTACTTACCGCGAACTGCCGGAAGAGGGGGCCGAGGGCAACAACCTCCAGGAAATAGATATCGAGATTTTCGGAGAGGACCCGAACAGCGTCCATTTCACTGTGTGGTACAACGAGCCATCGGTAAACGGCGAGACCGGCGTGGGCAAGCGGATTACGACATCGGTCGCGGTCGACACGACGGCGTGGCACGAATACGGATTTGACTGGGGGGCCGACGGCCTGACCTTTTGCATCGACGGCCTGCGGCAAGACATGGTCCTGT
>JAUXGI010000144.1 GCA_030622295.1 Planctomycetota bacterium | reverse complement strand
TACGGCCGCAAACGCCCGGGAACACAGGCTGGACAGAGTGCTTGAGAATGCCCGGGACGAGTTCGACGTCATCGTCATGGACGCCCCGCCGAACATCGGCCTGCTGAACCTCAACGCCATCCTCGCCGCGAACGACCTCATCATTCCCGTCCTGGCGGACTTCCTTTCTTATGAGGCGCTGCGCATCCTTTTCGAAACGCTCGCCAGCATCGAGGATGATTTCGGGTTCGTGCTGGACAGGATATCCATCCTGCTTAACAGATACAACAAATCGATGAACATCTGCCGCACCGCGCTGAAGGCGCTGCAAAAGCACTACGGCGGCTACCTGCTCACGACGGTCATACGGCAGTGCACGAAGTTCGCGGACGCATCCAGCCGCGGCATACCGATAACGCAGTACGCGCCTTCGTCGAAGGGCGCGGTTGATTTGAACAACTTCGTCAAAGAAATGTTCGGTCTCGACCCGTTCCTCCAGCCGAAGCAGACGGAGAAGAGTCTTGAGACCGTCAACGCATGAACAACCAGTCTTGTCTTTCTCTAACCGAGGAGGGGGAAATGTCGGAAGGCTTTGATGAAAACGTGTCCCGGAAAATGCCCGGCACCAAGAGTAAGCGTACACCCAGACGTCCCTGGGACGTGAAATCCGCCGCTGAGACGGAAGTGGAGCCTGCAGAGCGGCGGGAGGCAGAGGATGTGCGCATTAAGCCCTTGAAGTCCATCGAAACGAAGGAAGAAACGAAGCGGCGCGTCAAGCAGATACTGAAAGAACTGACCGACCAGACCGAAGGAAAAGAATCCGAACCCAGAGCAATCGAGAAGCCGGACATCAGACCCGAGGTCATGACCGCGACCGACAGCACGATGCTGATTGAGGAAGAGAGCAGCGACGTGCTTGCCGAGATAGAATCGCTGGAGGGGGAACTCGAGTCAACGCTCGTCATGCAGGGCCAGGTGGAAGAAGAACTGAGCCGCGTGCGGGAAGAGTACGACGAACTGCTCAATGCAAGAGAGGAGTTGGAGGCAAGGGTCGAGACCCTGAAAACCGTCGAGGAACTCGAGTCCAACCTCAAGGCGTCGGAGGAAGAAAGCCGACTGGCCCTGGAAAGAATGGGAGAACTCGAGTTTCACCTCCAGGAAAGCGAAAGCAGAGTGGAAGACCTTCGGGGCGAACTGGCAAATGCAAACGCGCAACTGGAAGAAACGACGCGCGAGAAGAAAAGACTGACCGAGGAACTCGGCCAATCGATGGAAGAAACGGAGGGCTACCGGCGTGAAGTCCGCTCCCTGCAGGAGAAGTGCGAAGAAGACGGGAATACCATCGCCGACCTCAGGCAGGAGAACGGCGGGCTCAATGAAAAACTACAGGCTCTCACCGTTGAGAAAGAGGAGGCGGATTCCAGAATCGAAACCCTTGACGGTGAACTGACCGAGGAACGGCAGAAGACGAAATACCTGGAGACGTCGGTCGAGAACTACGCCGTCATCAAGGCCACGCTCGAATCGGACCTCAGCGCCGCACGCAGCGCGCTCAAGAGCATACGTGACCGGCTGAAACAGGTGACTGTGAGATTCAAGAAGGTGGATGGAGTGAAAGAAAAAACAACCTGAATAACAACCGCCCTCCGCTCAGGGAGGGCGGCATGATGGACATTCCCGGTCGCTGGTTTTATCTCTTTTCGGGCAGATTGGACATACGAGTTATCTCGAAATGGGATTCAACCTTCACTTGTTCCCCAGCGGCCGGGAATGTTGTTTTGCCTTTTGCCATCCCCGATAATATGTTATCCTCCCCCGAAATCAAGCATTTTCTCCAACACCCTGTGATACTGGGTGTGTGCCAAGGCTCGGGGAGTCAGACCCTTTCCCGTCGCCCCGACAAGTCGGGGCTCCTCCTCAGCGTCTGACCCCCTCGCCAAATTTGGCACACACCCTTACGATACTTCATCGCCGCTCCGCCTGTGTTCTTCACAATTGCAAGCGGAACGGCCGGGAGAGCGCGAAATGAAAATAGTATTCGCCGGAACGCCGCAATTCGTCTTATGCGCGCTGGATGCGCTTGTCGAGGCGGGACATGATGTCGCGCTTGTGCTGACACGTCCGGACCGTCCCCGGGGGCGCGGGCTGAAAATGTCGCCACCGCCCCTCAAGGTGCGCGCCCGGGAGCATAATATCGAGACCATCCAGCCGGCGAAACTCTCGCGCCCCGAAATCAGTGAACGCATCCGGGCCATATCGCCGGACGCGGGCGTCGTCGCCGCGTACAGGGCGTTCATCCCCGAATCACTCCTGCACATACCGACGCACGGGTGGTTGAACATCCATCCATCCCTCCTGCCGAAGTACCGGGGCCCGTCGCCGGTCAGGTCCGCCCTGTTGAACGGCGAGCGCGCTACGGGCGTAAGCATAATCCGCCTGACACCGGAAATGGACAGCGGGCCGATATTGCTCCAGGAAGAGGTCGAGATACGGGAGCATGAGAACGCCGGCCAGTTGCACGAGCGGCTTGCGGGGGTGGGCGCGCGTCTCATAGTCACGGCGCTCGCCATGCTGGAGGCGGGGGATGCGGAATTCCGCGAACAAAATCACGATGCGGCGACCTTTTGCGCCGCGTTCACGAAAAGCGACGGCGTCATCGACTGGTCGGCGGACAACGTGGTACACCATGTCCGCGCGATGACCCCCTGGCCGGGCGCGTGGGGCAGGATTGCGTCGCAGACGACCGGCAGGACAATCGACCTGCTGATAACCGCGGCCCGAAGTCTGGGTGAAGCGTCTTCCGTGGAACCGGGTACCGTGGTCGGCGTCGAAAAGGGCGGCATCGCCCTCGCCACCGGCGGAGGCGATGTTCTCATCACGCAGGTTAAGCCCGCGGGCAAAAAGGAGATGTCGGCTTCCGCCTTCGCAAACGGCTACCGAATCTCAGTCGGAGACCTGTTTCAGAGAAAGGAATAATGGGCGATTTCGAAACCAACCCCAGGAGATTATCGCTTCAAATACTTGCGGACGTCGAGCGCGGCAGGTTTGCGCGGGACATGCTGGAAGAGGCCTCGTACGCCCTCGGCCAGGCAACCGCCGACCTGCGCCTGGTGCACGAACTCGTCTACGGCGTCATACGCATGCGACTGCTGCTCGATACGGTAATAGGACACTTCTCAAAAATCAAGGTGCGCAAACTGGAGAAGCACATGCTCCAGGCCCTGCGCATCGGTCTCTACCAGGTATTCTTCATGGACCGCGTTCCGCAGTCGGCTGCCGTCAACGAAGCGGTCAAACTGGTCGCGAAAGAAGACGACAAACGCCCGGGCAACTTCTGCAACGCCGTCCTGCGCAACGTTACCGGCGCCTGCCGGTTAATCCCCGGGGAGGAGACGCGCGAAATCGACCCGACCAAATCCTTCCAGGTCTCCGAGAAAGACGTCGCCCTCTTCGACCGGCGCATCTTCTCCGACCCGGACGAAGACCCCGTGGCGTATGTCTCTCAGAAATTCTCACATCCGCCCGAACTGGTCGCGCGATGGCTGGAGAGTTATCCGTTGACCATGTTGATACCCATCTGCCGCGCCGACAATCGGCGTCCGCCGCTCCATGTCCGCATTAACAGACTGCGCGCTTCCATAAAGGACGTTACCGCCATGCTGCAACGCACCGACGTCGCCCACAGGGTGGTCAACGTGCGGACGCTGCATCTCTCCGACCCGAGGGGTCTGCGCGGCGAAGTCTTCAAAAGCGGCATGATAACCGTACAGGACGCCACCGCCGCCCGGGCCGCACCCTTTCTCGACCCCCGGCCCGGCGAGAAGGTGCTCGACCTGTGCGCCGCACCCGGCGGGAAGACCACGCACATCGCCGAACTCATGAACGATGAAGGCACCGTAATCGCCGTCGACCAGTCCGAAAAGGGTATGGCCCGTCTGGAGGACAACTGCCGGCGCATGGGTGTCACGTGCGTGAAGTACGTCACGGAGGATGGAATCAAATACCTCGCGAAACATCGCGGCAGGTTCGACAGGGTGCTGCTCGACGTTCCGTGCAGCAACACCGGGGTGCTGTCGCGGAGAGTGGAGGCGCGATGGCGCTTCAGCGACGCCGCACTGCAACAACTCGTCAAAAAACAGAAGGCGCTCCTGAAGGCCGCGGCATCCGTCGTCAAGAAGGGCGGGACCCTGGTCTACTCGACGTGCAGCATCGAGCCGGAGGAGAACTCGCTGCTGATTTCCGCCTTCCTCGAAAAGCATCCGGAGTTCCGCCTGAAGGAGCAGCGCGAATTCCTCCAGGGCCGGGAGGTCGGCGACGGCGGCTACCTGGCCCGCCTCACCCGCATCCTTTAGATTCCGCCGCAGAGCCTCAGAGACGCGGAGAACAGGACCCACGAATGGAAATACAGTAGGAAAGTAGGAAGTAGGAGGGTAGGAGAGGGACAGGAAAACAGGAAAGGCGAAAGGAAAAAAGCGGGGGTGGCCCGCCTTCTGACTCCTGACTTCTGACTTCTGACTTCTGACTTTTTCTTCGCGTCTCCG
>JAUXGI010000266.1 GCA_030622295.1 Planctomycetota bacterium | reverse complement strand
CCCCCGTGTGCCTGGATGATGTGCTTCACGATGGCCAAGCCCAGTCCTGTTCCGCCTATCTCGCGCGAGCGAGCCTTGTCCACGCGATAGAAACGTTCGAAAACATGAGGGATGTCTTTGCCGGAGATACCGATGCCCGTGTCGCACACCTCGACTTTTACCGTACCGTTTTCTCGTTCTATCGTTACCTTTATCTCGCCGCCGGGGCTGGTGTACTTCACGGCGTTGTCGAGCAGGTTAATGAAGACCTGTTCCATGCGCGCCCTGTCGGCCCTGACCGCCGGAGCGGCGCCCGTACAGCACACTTCAACTTGAAGCCGCTTTGCCGATATTTCCCGCGCCAGCAACTCCAACGCACTCTCGGCGATTTCTTTCAGAGAAACGGACCCCTTATCCAGTGTGAAATCCGGAGATTCTATTGCCGACAGTTCAAGCAGGTCCGATACGAGGTCGTCCAGACGCCGGGCATGCCTGTCTATTATCTTCAGGAACTCATCAGCCTTCGCGGGGTCCTGTACGCCGGCCTGGAGCGTTTCCACGAAACCCCTTATCGATGTAAGCGGCGATTTCAATTCATGCGAAATATTAGCGATGAAGTCCCTGCGCATCCGCTCCAGTTTCCGGAGCGCTGTTATATCGTGGAGGACGAGTATGTGGGTGGGGCTTTTCTCCGCTTCCGCGGCATCCTGTGATAATGCGGCCCCCGTCACCTCTACTATGGTGAGTTCGTAATAGCGCGCCTCGCCGCCGCGCAATGACCACTGGAATGTCTTCGTCCCGCCCGACTTTTTCGCTTCCTGGAGGAACCGCCCCAGAGCGGGGTTCCGGCTGACTTCCCATAACGGTTTGCCGGTGGCTTCAGCCGGCGTTGTCTCGAGCGCCGCTGCGGCCGCATCATTGATGAACACGATATGTTCCCGCGCATCAATCGCCGCTACCCCCTCTACCATGGTTGAAAGCACGGTCTCCAGTTGACTGTGGTCGCGCTCTATCGTTGTTATTTGTTCTACCAGTCTGGCGCGCATCGCGTTCAGCGCTCCGGCAAGATTGCCCAGTTCATCTTTTGACGTTACGTCGGCCCTTCTATCCAGCCGGCCCGAGGCTATGTCCATCGCCACTTCCGTCATATGCGCGACAGGCAGTGTTATCTTCAGGCTTATAAAGAAACTTATAACGAGCGCAAGGCCCACACCCAGCCCGCAACAGGCGATGATCATCTGCGTAAAATATGCCATCTGCCCTTCCACCTCCTCCACGGGCAGCGCGCAGCGCACAACGCCCCGGGGGGAATCCGCATTCCCGACGCGCACCGCCACATATAACATCGTCACTCCCAGGGTTGGGCTGGTCCTCTGTATCTTGCCGCGTCCTTCTTTCAAGGCCTGCCGGATTTCCGGGCGGTCGGCGTGATTCTCCATGGTTCCGGGATCCTTGTCAGTTTCACCAATCACTCTTCCGTCCGGCAGGATTACCGTAACCCTCGGGTCATAATCGTCTCCAAGCGATTGGATGATTTGTTGAATCTTCCCGTCATCCGTTCCGAGATGATCTTCCACCTGGCATGTTATCAGGTGCGCGTTCGTATAGAGTTCCCGCTCAAGTCGAATGAGGTAATCTTTGGTAATAACATGGTGTGCGACAAAGCCGGTCAGCGCTATGCAGGCCACCGCCAACGCCGTGTATGATGTGTATAAGCGCCAGAAGAACCGCTTAGGCATTTACCTGGTCCTCAAATCTGTACCCGACGCCGCGGATAGTGAGAATCCTGTCCGCCTGCTTTTTCAGCTTCTTTCTTAATGCGGCGATATGCACGTCTATATTACGATCCGTAATAAAGGCGTCGAAGCCGATGGCGCCGTCAAGGAGTTGATTGCGCGTCAGAACCCGCCCGGGGCGCTCGGCCATAAACTTAAGCAGTCTGAACTCCGTCCTGGTCAGCCTTATCGATTCGCCGTCAACCGTTACTTCAAATCGGCTCGCATCAATGATGAAATCATCGTTGACTTTGATTGCTTCCTGTTCGCCGCTTTCAAGAAAGGCTACCCGCCGAAGCACCGCCCTCACACGCGCAACGAGTACTTTGGGGCTGAAGGGCTTGGTTATATAGTCATCCGCTCCCAGCGAAAGCCCCACCACAACGTCCGATTCCTCGCTCTTTGCGGTAACCATTATTATCGGAATGTGAGACGTTCGCTTGTTCTCCTTGGTCCTCTTGCATACCTCAAGCCCGTCCAGTTTCGGCAGCATCAAATCGAGCAGGATTAAATCCGGCAAATCTCTTTGCGCGGAGCCCAGGCCGGCTTCACCGTCATAGGCCGCCTTTACCCTGAAACTTTCCCGCTCCAGGTTGTAGCGGATTAACTCGACGATGTCGCGCTCATCCTCAATAACAAGAATGGTTTTCTGAGTCATGCGCGCCCCTGTTGGAATCAACGCCCGGGTCCTTACTGCTATTCTAGTCTTTTCCCTTTAAGATTTCGTTAAGAAATAGCCTTTTTTGTTGTTTCCCTCTTCTATTTCACTCTGGCGGCCTTTGACCACTCTTGGGCGTTCGTGTGGCAACAATAGTTTTGGGGAATCTGAGCCCGAGAAATGACGGCGTCCCCGAAGGGGGGAGGAGAGTTTTTAGATGATGTTTGTTACGCGAATTCTTTATCGGCCCACCAGCGGGCGGCACGGGCCGGGGTCCATTTATCGGCGCTGCGACATGCGGCCAGGGCGGCCTCCAAGGCCGCGGCGTCCGGGTAGCGGTCCGCGGGCTTTTTCTCCAGACAACGCAGTACGACCTTTTCCAGGTCGGCGGGAAGGACGGGCTGCAACTCCGAAGGCGGTATGACCGCGTCGCGCGCATGTGCGATAAGAATGGAGGCAATGCTGTTGCTGTCGAACGGCGGCCGGCCGGTGAGCAGGTAGTATGCGACACAGCCGAGGGAGTAAAGGTCGCAGCGCTGGTCGAGGGCAGTGTCTTCGGCGGCTTGCTCCGGCGACATGAAGTGCACAGAGACGCAGAGAACAGGAGCCACAGATAAACACAGATACTTCTGACTTCTGACTACTGACCTCTGACTTCTGACCTCTGGAATGCGGTGGTGGCCTGGTCTGAAGT
>JAUXGI010000113.1 GCA_030622295.1 Planctomycetota bacterium | reverse complement strand
CTGACCCAGCCTGCCCGTACGGGTCGCTGACACTATTAAGGATTCTTACATACTCGGCGACGGTGGCTTGGAATTGAAAGGGACGGCTCACTCTGATACTATCACTCCGATGTTGATACGCGCTTCATAATCCTCAATCCATGTCGAGTCATGGGCGACGGCAAGAAAGCAAAGAAGGCGCGCGGCCCGTACGGGCGCAAAAAGAAGAGCGAGGCGGAACCGGCCGACCGCCGGTCCCGTGGCTGGACGGCGCTTTGCCTCCTCCTCCTCATCGCCGTGTCGGTCGTCTCCTACATCAATTCGTTCGACGCTGAACTCATCTACGACAACAAGCAGATCATCCTCAACAATCGCCTGGTCACCGACCCCGAAAAGACCGCCGAGATATGGACCACGGACTACTGGGCCGATGCAGCCGGCATGTCGGGGAATCTCTACCGGCCGCTGACGGTTTTCTCTTATTACGTAAATTACCGTCTCCTCGGCGGCGGTGAGGACCCCGCCGGATATCACGTGGTCAATCTCGTCCTGCACGCGGTCAACGGAGTTCTGGTCTTCCTGTTCCTGCTGGCGCTTGTCCGCAAGAGGCTGATAGCCCTCTTTGCCGGGCTTCTCTTCGTGGCGCACCCCATACAGACCGAGGCGGTGACGAACGTCATCGGCAGGGCGGACCTCCTCGCGATGATGTTTACGCTGGCGGCCTTGCTGCTGCACATGAAGGGCGCGGGTCCGGGCGAGAAGAGGCGCATGACGTTTTTCGTCCTCGCCGCCGTTGCGCTGGCCTTGGGACTTTTGAGCAAGGAGAACGCGGTTGTTATGATAGCCGCGGCTCTTGCACTTGACGTTATGTTCATCCGGCCGAAATACAAGGCTGCGATGCGGCGCACGTCGTTCTTCAGATGGCTTGGCCCGCACGCGCTGAAATGCTACCCGCTGTACGGGGCGGTGATTGTGGGGTGGTTGGTCGTGCGGTCGCTGGTCGCCCGGGAGGCATTTCCAAGTTTCACATTTCCGGTGAACAACCCGTTGGAAGCGGCTCCCTTTTGGCCGCGCGAATTCACCGCCGTCATCGTGCTCGGCCTCTACCTGTGGCGGCTGGTTCTGCCGGTGACGCTGTCGGCGGATTATTCGTACGACCAGATACCTGTCGCTTACTCGGCGCTGGACTGGCGCTTTCTGGCGGCGCTCGCCGCGATAATCGCGCTCGGCGTCATTGCGGCCATGTGCCGGCAGAGGTCGCGGCCTGTAACCTTCTTCATATTGTTCTTCTTCATCGCCATCGCGCCCGTCAGCAATGTCTTCATCCTTACCGGCACCATAGCCGCCGAGCGGCTGCTGTACATGCCGTCGCTGGCGTGGTGCGCGGCGGCGGCGATCGGCGTATTCGCGCTGTTCAACCGTCTTTCGAGGGGACGTGGTTTGGTGCGTACCGTCGCGCCCTGCGTCCTGCTCGGCATCGTAGCGGGGTTGTACGTACCGCGCACCCTGGCGCGAAACCGCGACTGGCGGGACATGCCGTCGCTGTGGGAGGCCACCTGCCGCGCCAGCCCGCACAGCGTCAAGGCGATGCACAACTACGCCCAGGTGCTTTACCGTGAGCGTGAATATGACAGGGCGGAGATACTGCTGCGGGAGTGCATCCGCCTCGCGCCGCGGATCATCCGCTCCTACGGTGCGCTCGGGAGCCTGTTGATGGACAAGGGCGACGCGCTGGAAGCAGCGGCCGGTAGAACAGGCAACCGCGATGAAGAAGCAATGCTGTTAAGAGAAAGAAACGCGACGTACCGCAGTGCGTACGATGTGCTGATGCAGGGCATGAAGCAACACGAGGAACGGCATCGGCGCGCAAGGGAGTATTTCCGCGCGCACGGGATAGACGAATCGAAAGTCCACCGCCCCGAGTTATGGTGGTCGCTGTATATACCGCTCTCAAAGGCATGTCGCCGCATGGCGGAGGTCCATGAGTACGAGGGAAGCCCCGGGAAGGCCCGGGAGATGCTGTCGCGCGCCGCCGATTACTGCAAGGCGGTCATGCCGCATGAACTCATGAGAGCGCGGAACCATACCGAACTCGCAAGGGTCTTCCTGGCCCGGGCCGGCGCGGCGGGTCCGTACGAAAAGCGCCGGAAGTATCTGAGCGACGCGGCGGTATCGGCCCTCAGGGCCGTCATCGTAAAACCCGACTACGGCCCCGGCTGGAGGATAATCTCCTATTGCGAGACGGAGTTGGGGACCCAACTCGCCGTCGTTGATAATCGCGGCGGGCGCCGGCTCAACAGCAAAGCACATGAAGTAAGGCACGCGGTCAGGTCGCTCATCATGCTGCACCTGGCCGTGGGGCAGGAGAAATGGGCGCGTTACCGGGCGGCCAGGGCGACCGCACGATTCGGCGTCCCAGAAGGCGAACTGACGCCTCTATTTGAGCGCCCGCACTCCATCGAAGATCCCCGGACATGGTCGGGGGAATGATGCTTTCCCTTTGGCGCGGTGACAGTCACCGTTACTCGAATTGCAAGGACCGCTTCTTTTTGCCCGGGTGATTATTCTTGTGGTTTTTGCACTTCCCGCGAGGCTAATGCCTTGGCCCGCAACACCTGCGCCAGGCCTCGATTAATCTTGGTTCCCCAGTACCACCTGTCGCCAACACGGGTAAACTCTACCACATAGTTCTCGCCGTCCGCCGCCTGATAGTAAATCATGGATGAATTGAACAGTTGTGGGGTGGCGTCCTTGTAGAGAATCTTCCTGATGCGATACTTTTTCGGCTTGTGGTTCACCTCGGCCATGACCCTGCGCCAGTCGACGTATTCGCCGTACAGGGTGTGCTGCTTCGCCGTTTCGACATCCCTGGTACGTAGAGCCGTTATCACCTTGTGAAATGTGGCCTCGGGAGTATCTATCTCGGTGTCGCAGGAACTCCCCGTATACTCAACCGTGCCGCAAGACGCCAAAAACACAAGGACAGCCACCGACCCAAGGGTCAAAATTATTCTGTTCATCTTTGTTACCCCCGAAAATAGGTTTCGCCTACTGATATCTGATACAGTATCGACCCGTGGAAGGGGAAAATTTAGCGCGACGGCAGGCCTTTCGTCTTGCGGGTGGCGGAACATGCCGATAGAATCCGTTTCACCGTCCGGGTCAGACAGCGAATCCACCTTCAACCTTAACGCTATGGGTTGAATACCGTGTGAGGGCTTTAGCGAGGGGGTCAGACGCTGAGGAGGAGTCCCGACTTGTCGGGGCGACGGGAAAGGGTCTGACTCCCCGAGCGTACCGCGAACCCTCATCTTTAATCTTGACAGTGTACTAAACACATTGGGAATATCGCACCGCTTGTCATGAAAATCCTTTACGTCGTTCACAACTTCCCGCCGCAGCCTTCCTACGGCTGCGAACTGTACGCATACAACCTCGCGCGGGCGCTGAGGCGGAATCACGAAGTACACGTCTTTTACCGCGTCGACCGCCCGGACCGCGAAGAGTATCAGGTCGAACGGGGCGAATACGAAGGTCTGAAGGTCTGCACCATCAACAACACCTTCAAGAATGTCCAAACATTCCGCGACACCTATCGCAACGACGCAATAGCGGATGAATTCGGACGCTATCTCGACGAGGTGAAGCCCGACATCGTTCACTTTCATCACGTCACCTGCCTGTCTACGACATGCATCAGGGAAGCGGCGCGGCGCGGTCTGCCCGTTATCTTCACGCTGCACGATTTTTGGCTCTTATGTCCCCGGGGCCAGTTGCTCAGGCGCGACCTGAGCCTCTGTGACGGGCCGGTGGCCCGCCTGTGCGTCTTTTGCAACGCATATCAACTGGGCGTGCCTCCCCATATCGCCCACGCCCGGTATGCCCGCATACCCGCCGGGATTGCCGGCAGCGGCCTGAGACGGCTTGTTGGTAACCTCCGGAGGCGCCTTGTGCGGAATTCCTTCAGGGGCGAAACCGAGGCGCAAAAACTCGTCGACGAGCGGCTGGCGCATGTGAAAGAAATGTGCCGCCACGTCGATTTGTTCATCTCACCCTCCGAATTTCTCTGCCGCAAGATGAAGGAGGCGGGCCTGCCCGGGGTGGTGATAACCTCGGACTACGGGCACGACGTGTCACGCTTCGCAAACTTCCGGCGCACGGAGTCTGAGAAAGTCCGCTTCGGGTTCGTCGGCTCCATAATACCGTCGAAAGGGGTTCATGTGCTGGTTGATGCCTTCAGGCGTGTCCCGTCAGAGGACGCCGAATTGCGGATTTTCGGGGCCGGTTACGATTTCGAGGGATACAAGGACTACGAAAGGGAAGTTCGCGCAATGGCGCACGGCGACCGGCGCATCACATTTGCGGGCCCTTTCGACAACGCGCGCGTCGGCGAGGTCTTCGCTGAGTTTGACGTACTGGTCGTACCCTCAATATGGTATGAGAACTCGCCGCTGACGATACGCGAGGCGGCCCTTGCCGGAGCGCCGGTAATCGCTTCCGACATCGGGGGCATGGCGGAGTTCGTGCGGGACGGCGTAAACGGCGTGAACTTCAGGACGGGAAGCGCGCGCCACCTTGCCGCGAAAATGGCCATGTTCGTGAAAGACAGGGGACTGCTCGTCAGACTTCGCCCGGATGCCGGGATGGTCAAAACCGTGGAAGAAAACGCGGAAGAACTGGATGGATACTACCGGCAGGCCATCGAGGGGCGTGCGGCAGGATAAGAACGGCGGCGTGGAAGCCTCTGCCTCCACACCGCCACTTGAGCCGGATTTACGTGCGGCTTAACGATATTGTCCTATACTCTCTCGCAATGCCTTGCGAATTGCCTTTTCTTTTTCTTTCTTGCGCCTCCTGCGTTGGTCACTGGGCTTTTCATATGCCGATTTCTGCTTGATTTTCTTCAGAACGCCCTCGCGTGCGCACATCTTCTTGAATGTTTTCAGTGACGATTCCAGGTTCCCGGCGCTGCGTACCTGTACCCTTACTGGCATCTAACGGGTCACCCCCTTTCATAGTGTAAGCGCTTCAGAAGTCAACGAAACATATCCGTTATTCCACTCTTATTCGGTGACGAAATGCCACCTTCTTATCGACCTTTTGTCGAAGAACATTGACACTCCAAAATCCTGCTGCCGTCCGACCCGAACGTTGCCGATCCGGCATTTTCAGGCGAAATCCACCCTTACAGAAACCCTCTTTTTCTGAAGGGGGCGGATAATACCACACTTTCGCCCAAAGTCAAAGAAATTCCCCCGCCGCCGAGGCATTTGCGGTTTTGAGGGGTGCATCTCTAAAAAGGGGGCAGATTTCAGGCGGCATTAGCCCGCCCGCGAAATTGACAATTGGATTGGTTCATCTTCTCGCCGTTCCGCCAAATAGTATTG
>JAUXGI010000105.1 GCA_030622295.1 Planctomycetota bacterium | reverse complement strand
TTCCGTACTGTTGTATATCGCCGCCGCGGGGGGGTCAGACGCTGGGGAGGGGGGAAGCGGGGGGGGGGGGGTGACCCCCTCGCGGGGCCTGACAGTTTCAGGTTTCAAGTTTCAGGTTTCAAGTTTCGACCACCGGCGCAAAGGAGCAGGCCATGAGAAAAGCATTTTTGTTCGCCGTCCTGTCCGTGTGTGCGATATGGCTTGCGGGCGCGGGCTGCAACGGCACACCCGACCCCAACGGCAATGACAAGCCCATTGACATCTCCAGAGAAGAACTGATAGAACGCCTGAACCTGAACAGCGACAGCGTCCGCGTCGTCCTCTCCCTGACCAGCGTGAAGATGAAGAACAGCCAGTACCCCAACGGGCTAAATGCGGAGGCCGACTTCGCTTTCATGAAGCCCTCCACAGTCGGCCTGTTCGTCAGAAAGGCCAACTTGAACGTGCTCGTCCTCAAGACGGACGGGGATGTCTTCGACGTCATCGAGTTTCAGGAGAAGAAGACGATATTCCGGACCGGCAAGGTGGAATACCTCCAGGCAGCCGATAGCGAGTTCTTTGATTTCAGGCCGGACCTGCTGTCCGCGGCGATGGCGCTGGAGCGCATAGAACCGGAACATGCGGAAATGAGCAGGGATGATTCCGGCAATTACGTGCTGACCATCAACAGACCCGGAGAGAACATGCGCAGACTTTTCGTCTCCTCCCAAACACTGCTGCCCGTGAGACAGGAGGTGTACGGCAGGGACGGAAGCCTGCTCCTGACGGTTGATTACGACAAGATGAGAAAGGTCAGGGTCTTCGGGGACAAGGAGGCATATGTGCCGAGCGCGCTGACAATTACGGGCAGGGAAAGGGATGCGTATTTCAAGATTGAAAACGTGGATCCGACGAGGTTCAGGGTAAACGACGAGGACGCGTTCTGGAGGGCGATGGGCCATTCCACGCGCGCCGTGATACCCGAGGGGGCGGAGGTCAGCGAATTGCAGCCGGACGGAACATGGAGGCTGAGAGAATAACATGTCCAACCTCGCAGCGGCAAATCTCTGGCAGCGCAAGACCCGCAGCGCCATCAGCATATTCGGCATAGCGATAGGCGTGGCCCTGCTGCTGGTGCTCAAGGGCATGCTCTCGGGCACCATTGACGAAATCGCCAATCGCATGAGCAACACCGGCGTGGATATCTTCGTTTACCGCAAGTTCGAAATCTGGGGCGGCACGGAGCAGATGCCGCATTCCTACGGCAAAGCAATAGAAGACCACCTCGGCCCGGACAGGATTAAACCGCTCATATCCATAGTCCAGGACAAGATACAGGTAATAGGAAAAGTGCAACAGGAAAACCGTGTCTGGGGCGTCAGCAAAAAAAACCTGAGCGCCCTGAACGTAAGGCTGGCGGGCGAGAACAAGGGCCGGTTCTTTAAAGACGGCTCGTTCGAAATGCTGATAGACGGCCGCCTGTCAAAGCACAGCGGCCTGGACGTGGGAGACACCGTCAGGTACCTCAACCACGACTGGAAGATAGTCGGCATACACCACATAGGCGTGGGGGTGCGCGTATACGTGCCCTTCGACACGCTGCAAGGACTGAAATTCGACAGAAAAGGCGCCAGCATCTTTGCGGTGATGTGCAGGGAAGGCATTGACCCCCAACAGGTGGCCGGCCAGATAAAGGAAACAAGAGACGCAAACAACGAGAAACTGGACGTGCGCCCCATCGTATCGGCAACCATGTACGAGACCTTCCGGAAGGAGGCCAGGATAATCGACGACTTCGCCAACTACGTGACCATCGTCGCGATGAGCATAAGTTGCCTTGTGATACTGCTCACCATGTACACGGTAGTGGTGGAGCGGACGCGCGACATCGGGGTACTGAAGTCGCTGGGCGCGACGCGCTTTTTCATAGCCCGTGCCATAATCACCGAGTCGCTCATTTTGTGCGTGCTGGGCGTTGCCGTGGGCGTGGGACTCAGTTACTTCGCGGCCTGGCTGATACCCACTATCAGTCTGCTCAACGTGACCATACCGCCTCAGTGGGTGCTGATTGCAACGCTCGTGGGACTTGTCGGCGGCGTACTGGGCGCGCTTTATCCAGCTGCCGTCGCCGCAAGCAAGGACCCGGTGGTCGCGCTTACCTACGAGTGAGAGAGAGCCTCTGCTCCGGGCGCGACTGAAACTCCGGAAAAAACCGAATGCCTATCCTGAAAACCATAGACCTGAAGAAATCCTACAAGATCGGCTCGCGATGGGAACCTGCCCTGACGGGCGTGGACATGGAGGTCGAGGAGGGCGAGTTCGTCGCCATAGTCGGCCCGTCGGGCTGCGGCAAGAGCACGCTGCTGCACCTTCTGGGCGGCCTGCATCGCGCAAGCGGCGGCCGGATATTCTTCGACGGCGACGAACTCACGGCGCTCCCTGATTTCGGCCTCGCCGCAATCCGGCGCGAAAAAATAGGGTTCGTCTTCCAGCGCTTCAACCTGCTGCCGACCCTGAGCGCGCGGGGCAATATCGAAATCGCCATGAAAATCCGCGGCCTCCCCACGGATGACAAAGTGGTTGAGATACTGAAATACATGGGACTGGGCGACAGGATGCACCACAAGCCCAGGGAAATGTCCATCGGCGAGCAGCAGCGCGTGGCAATAGCGCGCGCAATCGTGAACAAGCCGAAACTGCTCATGGCCGACGAGCCGACCGGCAACCTGGACAGCGACAACTCCAACCGAATACTCGCCGAGTTCAAACGTCTCAATGAAGAGCACGGCCAAACCATCCTGATGATTACACACAACTCAGAGGCCGCGGCAGTGGCCTCGCGGACGCTGAGAATGCGAGATGGCAGAATCATCGAGGACTGATTCCGGCGCTGCGGCAGGGCCGCTCGGCGTGGACAGGATCAGACCGAAGCGATGGCTGGCGCTGTACGTCGCGTACCTGGCATGTCTGGTCGCGTTGACCGCGCTTCTTCCGGCCCGCTTCAGAATACCGGGAATCGGCGTCATCTACCTTTCGCTGGCCACCACGTTCATACCTCTGAACACGAGCATAGGCGTGATGTTCATGGCCTCGGGCGAGGCCATGCCGGGCATGGTGGAGTCGGTCACGCGGTGGTTCGGCGCAACGGAGTCGCTGCCCGTCCTGCTTGAGCGCCTCTTCGGCGCAACGCGAGAGCCTTACCCGCTGTATCTGACGGCCCTGCTGGCGTCGCTTGCGACGGTCACGGCCAACCTGGCCGATTACCACGCGCTGGCGTGGCTGATGCGGCTGGGGCGAGTCCGCAGGCTGGCCAGGACCAGGTTCTATGAAAGAATTGCGGCCTGGTTCAATCAGGCGCCGTTTTTAATCGTATTGATGATAAACGCGTTCGCCATCCCCTTTGCAGCGGACAGGCTCCTTGCCGTGCCGCGCGGTTACAGCCGCCCCAGGTATGCGCTCGCGGTTTTCCTGGGCAGATACCCGCGCTACTACCTGACCGCGCTGGCGGCGGACCTGTTGAAATTGAACTGGTGGCAGATAATCCTGGTATGCGGGGGGATTGCGCTGGCGGGCATCGTGATTGGAAGGGTCAGGCGCGCGTTTTCGAAAAAGCCGCCCGCCCCGTCGACCGTTGACGCAAGTGAAGAGGCGGCGGTCTGCTCCAGTGAACCGGGACGGTAAACAATGAAAACGAATCTAATCATCCTCGTTCTCCTGCTCGCGGCGGTCGCGGGTTCGGTCACAGTAATAATACTGCAACTGAGCACGCCCACCTTTTCAGGCGAAAACCTCTCCGGGGAAGAAAACAGGCGGGAGACCGCCGTTGCTCCTGATGAAGAAAACGGCGGCGAAGAGGCCGGCGAAGACACCGGCGAGATATCCCGCGAGGAGACCGACACCGGCGACGGTCCGTCCGAAAACGGCAGCGGAGGCGAACCGAACGGCGGCGGCGAACAAGGCGACGAACCCGAAAACGGCCTCAACAACGACCGGCCGCGGGAAGAGACGCCCCTGGACAGGCTGCTCAGGAGATTTCACGAACATCAGAGCAGCGTCAAATGGATGCGCGGGGAGATGACCATAACACGCTTCGGCATCTACGAGCAGCCCGTCGAAACCGATAACGAGAAAAGGGAAACGGGCCGGACATCGAGCGGCAGGTTCATCTACAAACCCGACAACCGGTTCGCCCTGAGGCTGGAGCATGTTTCGCACGACGAAAACAGCAAAAAGGAATCAGAGCAGTACCTGGCCTACATGCACGTCCTCTGGATTGTGAAACGCAGCGGCGACACGGTAAAAGCGGAAAGATGGCTGATTGAAAACGATAAGATGTATGAAGTGCTGCTCCTGCTCCAGGGCGCGGACCCCGATGCGTTGAACAGGACGTTCGACATGCGCCTGATTGACAAGGACGATGCCTCGGAGAGAAAAAGACTGAAGCGCGAAGGCCATGACGTCGAGGACCTCAAGAAGCGCGATGTTTATCTTCTCGAACTCATCTATAAGGACAAGACAAAAAGAAGGAACTACAAACACCTGGAAGCGGTGATAAGCCGCGACTTCCTCGTGGAGAAGTTGAAACTCTACAATGCGTTTAACGACGCGGAAACGATAATCTGGTTTGAAAATGTCGAGATTGACAAGGGCGAAGAAATCCCCGAGGGCGAGTTCCGCTTCAAGCCGTCAAAGGAAGGAATAAAGAAGTTCAGCGACAACGCGACACTGGAGAGAGCCGCCGACATCCTGTGGCGCATGCGGCGGACCGGCTCATGGGTGCGGGGCGTGAGGGCCGACTACGAGGATGACAGGTACGACCCCGCCTGGGGGGAAGAGACGGCGCATTCACGGTCGAGCGGCGTGCTCTATTTCATGCCGCCGGACAAATTCCGCATCGAGATAGCAAAGCCGAAGGAAAAGATACTGGGAAGCAACGGCAAGAAAGCTTACCGTTACGAAAAGGAAAACAAGCGGGCAACCATATTTGACGTGGAAAAGGCGCAGGGCAAGGTGGACCTCGGGAACCTCAGGATCATGCAGAAGTTCTTCGCCCAGGACATCCATGCGCTGGCGAAGGACTTCAATTTCAAATTCGAGGGGGTCGAAAAAATTGACGGCCTGGAGACCTACCGTTTCGAACTGAAACCCTGGGAAAAAGCGGAAGAGGACGAAGACGGGGAAGTGTATAACGTAGACCGTATCGAGTTGTGGGTGGAACTGGAGACGTTCCTGGCCTGCAAAATAAGATTATACGACTTGCAGAGAAAAAAGAATTACAACGAGGTCGGCCTCAAGAACATAGACATCTCTGAGGAAATACCGGCGGAGAAGTTCGACCCCGTCTTCCCGGAAGATGTCGAGGTAATAGAAGAATAGGCACCGGCTCAGACGTGGCGGGGGAGGGGGTCTGACTCCCCGTCCTCTTGATGCTCGCGCCCGCCTCGGGAGCATTAAAGAATTGCTGGTAAAAGCGAGGGGGGAAATAGCAGCCTCTCCCCCGATCCGCAAGGTGACAGTCCCCTTCTACGAGCCGACCCCGAT
>JAUXGI010000164.1 GCA_030622295.1 Planctomycetota bacterium | reverse complement strand
GTCAAGAGACTGGAAGAACGGGAGGGGGCCTGCCGTTGCGTCATTCCGTGGCGAAAAACCCTCTCAATTGAAAATACAGTAGGAGAGTAAGAAGGGGGAGGGTAGGAGAGGAAAAAGAAAGTAGGCAAGTAGGAGAGGCTTCTGGCTTCTGACTTCTGGCTTCTGACTTCTGGCTTCTGACTTCTGACTTCTGTATTGATATGAGCCGACCTGACTGGGACGAGTATTTTCTGCGTATAACGCGCGACGTCATGCGCCGTTCCACGTGCCTGCGGCGGCCGGTTGGAGCGGTGCTGGTGCGGGACAGGCATATTCTTGCGACGGGTTACAACGGCGCGCCCAGCGGCCTGCCGCATTGCTCCGAGGTGGGCTGCATACGCGAGCAGAACAACGTACCCGCAGGCGAGCGCCACGAGTTGTGCCGCGGGCTTCACGCCGAGATGAACGCCATAATCCAGGCCGCCTATCACGGTATCCGTGCGAAGGGCTCTACACTCTACGCGACCACTCATCCATGCTCGCTGTGCGCGAAAATGCTCATCAACGTCGGTGTTGTCAAGGTGGTGGTACAGGATGACTACCCGGACGACCTCTCCAAACGCCTGCTGAAAGAGGCGGGAATTGAGGTGGTCGTGAAGGGCAAAAAAGGCTCTAACCCCGTGTCTGACAAGAAGAAACAGAAGTCCTCACAAAACCGGAAATAACCGTTTGACACGCTAGATATTGTGGGATATACTCAGTAGTGTTCAATATGTGGGCGAAAGTGGGCGCCGGGCTTGGTGGTCCGGTTTTCACGCCCGGCAATCCAGGTACAGGTCCGCAGTCGGGGGCGCGAGAATGAAGTGTCCATTCTGCAAGAAAAACAGTGACAAGGTAATAGACTCGCGCACGGCCGGAGACGGGCATGTCGTCCGTCGAAGAAGGGAATGCCTGGGGTGCGGCAGGAGGTTCACGACGTATGAGCGCATTGAGGACATCCCGGTCCGCGTGGTAAAGAAGGATTCCCGCCGTGTGCCCTTCGACCGGAAGAAGGTATTGAACGGCGTCATAAAGGCATGTGAAAAGCGGCCTGTTTCAGTGGAAGCGATGGAGAAGATAGTCGACACGATCGAGCGGGAAATCCATTCACTCTTCGATCGCGAGGTCCCATCCAAGTTCATCGGCGAGATGGTAATGAAAGAGTTGCGGGTGCTCGACCAGGTGGCCTACGTGAGGTTTGCCAGCGTCTACCGGGCGTTCAGGGACGTCAACGAATTCTACGATGAATTAAAGCCCATGCTGGAGAATCCGCGCGCGCGAAGCGGCGGGAAAATGCGGGACAAGTGAGCGGAATCCCGATTTGCCGGGAAGACGCGAGACAGAAGGAAGAAGCAGGAAGTAGAACGCAACGGAGTCCCGAGGAGCAAGGTGATGAGGGGCAAAGGGCAAGGGGATTCAAGATTTCAGATTCAAAATTCTCAAGTTGCACGTTTTTGCGCCAATCCGCCTGAGGCGGGGGGGACTGTCACTATTTACGGAATTCCGCGAGCGGTGCGAGTGGAATTCGTAGAATAGTGACTGTCCCCGTAAACACCGGCTCTACAGCCGGTCAACCGGCGCCTGTGCGAGAGAAACGGGTAACTTGAGAAATTCAAAACTTGTCCGCAAAAGACGGGTTCAGAATCCATGCAATCCGTCAGAATCCGCGTAATCCGTGGTTATCTCTCGGCAACCGTTTGCATTTCACCTGATTTGCACCATCACACACCGCCCCCCTGGAGGGGTATTGACGAGGGGAGGAACTCCGACAGCCATGGCAAAGATCGAGAAAGCAAGAAAACGTGACGGCCGCATTGTGCCGTTTGACGAGCGTAAGATAGCCAATGCGATATTCAAGGCCGCGCGGGCGGTAGGCGGCGAGGACCGGTTTATGGCCGAGGAACTTGCCTCCGTGGTGACGCTCTTCCTGGAGAAGGAGTACGAGGGCAGGATACCCGCCATCGAGGAAATCCAGGACATCGTCGAGAAGGTTCTGATTGAGACGGGCCACGCGAAGACCGCCAAGGTTTACATACTCTATCGCGACAAGCGGGCGCGGATGCGCCAGCGCCTGCAGGTGCGCAAGACCAGACCCCGCAGGCGCAATACCACCGACCTGACGCTGCTGGTCGACCCGGGCACGAAAGACGAACTGCTGCCGTGGTCCAAGTCGCGTGTCGTCGACGCCCTCCTGAAGGAAGCCGACCTCGACCTGGAGGTGGCGGAGAGCGTCGGGCGCGCCGTCGAGCGAAGGGTCTTTGACTCCGGCCTGGAGCGCATCAGTACCGCCGTGATACGCGCCCTGGTGGACAACGAACTGTTCGACCGCGGCCTGGCCGGCCTGCTGGAGAAACAGAACATCGTCGGCATGCCCAAGTACGACCTCAAGGAACTGATATTCTCCAAAAGCCGCGAGAACAGCAACATCGCCGCAAACAACCCGGAGGCGATAAACCTGACCATAGCGGAAAACACGCTCAAACAGTTCGCCCTGCAAGAGGTCTTCTCGCCCGATGTGGCCGAAGCGCACATGAAAGGCCTCGTCCACCTGCACGACCTGGGCTACCCGACGCGCGTCTATTGCTCCTCGCACTCCCTGGAGTATCTCAAGAAGTACGGGCTCTCCCTGGGAAACCTGGATACCGCCTCGGCGCCGGCCAAATACGCACGTACCCTGACGGGCCACCTGAACACCTTCCTCGCCTCCATGCAGGCCTACTACGCCGGCGCACTGGGGGTCGGCTATATCAACATACTCTACGCGCCGTACCTGGAGGGGATGCCGTACAAGGAGATGAAACAGGAAGCGCAGCACCTCATCTTCAGCGGGTCGCAGAGCGCCTTCTCGCGCGGCGGCCAGACCCTCTTCCTCGATTTCAACGTCCATACCGGCGTCCCGTCCTACCTCGCCTCCGTCCCGGCCATCGGGCCGGGCGGGAAATATAATGGCAGGACATACGCGGACTACGACGACACCGCCCGCCAGTTCACCAGGGCGATGCTTGAGGTATGGCGGGAAGGCGACGCATGCGGCCACATCTTCGCCTTCCCCAAGTGCGACCTGCACATCAACGACGAGACCTTCGCCGACCCGCGACAGCGCGAACTGCTGGAGTTCGCCTGCCAGGTCGCCAGTGAGAACGGCGTGCCCTACTTTATCTTCGACCGCGACGAGGTGACGCTGAGCGCCTGCTGTCGCCTGCGGACGAAAATCGAAGACGACCACATGATCCGGCACCCGGAGTCGATGCGCTTCTGCGGTTTCCAAAACGTCACCGTCAACCTGCCCCAGTGCGCCTACCGCGCCGGCAGGGGAGACTTCGACCGCCTTTACAATGAAATCGACCGCGCTATGGACATCGCCCTCAAGGCCCACCTGCAAAAGCGCAACTTCATCAGGCAACTGATGTCAACGCCGGAGATGCCGCTGTGGGAAATCGGCAAGACCGCCATGGATGGCAGGCCGTACGTTGACCTCGATGCTAGCACGTACATCATCGGCCTCATCGGTCTCAACGAATGCCTGCAGTTCCTCGTCGGCAAGGAACTGCACGAAGGAGATGACGTGCTCAAGATGGGACTGAAGATAATCTCCTACATGTATTTCAAGGCCAGGGAACTCGGCGGGGAGCACGGCCTGAAGATATCGCTTGAAGAGTCGCCCGCGGAAAGCGCCTCGCGCAGGCTGGCCAAGGTCGACATGCGTCTCTTCCCCGAGGCGGGCGCACTGGTCAAGGGCGACAGGAGCAACGACGAATACTACTACACCAACTCCATACACCTGCGGGCAAGCGCGCCGGTCGATTTGATTACGCGCATCACGGCCCAGGCCAAGTTTCATCCGCTGATTGAATCGGGCGCGATTATCCACGCATTTGTGGGCGAGGAGCGGCCCTCCTGGCGCAGCATATTCAACCTGGTGCGCAAGACCTACGAGAACACGCAGGCTGCGCAACTGACCATCTCGCCCGAGTTCAGCATCTGCAACGTCTGCGGCAGGATGACCAACGGCCTGGTGGGAAAGTGCGCGCATTGCAGTTGCGAGGACGTGCGCGGCGCATCTCCCATCGCCGAGGAATATGGAACGCTGCAAGCCCTGGACGGCGCGCGCATCGCGGAGTTGGCCGCGCGCCATCCCGGCCATGAAAAGTGAAAACGAAACCTGAAGGAGTCTGACCCCTTTATTGATAACTGTAATGTTAAAGGGACATG
>JAUXGI010000152.1 GCA_030622295.1 Planctomycetota bacterium | reverse complement strand
GATAAACCCCACCCGGTTTCGTTTGGCCTGTACGCCGCAGTCACGGCAATCGGCACGTATACGCACTACCTCTTCGTCCTGGTAATCCTCGCACACCTGGCATGGTACGCGGTTTCCGGCCGAAAGTCCCGGGCCGGCGGTGTCGGTGTGGTACTGGCCTGCACCCTTGCGGCGGTGCTTTACCTGCCCTGGCTGCCGCAATTGGTTAACGCAGCCGGAAAGCAGGAACGAGGTTGGGTTGTCTATCCCCTGTTTCAAGTCTATCACACGTTTCATCATTTCGGCCCCGGCATGTCGGCCTACGATGTGAGGTGGCTCGGCTCCGAGCACCGATTCGCGGGGGAAGTGTTTACCGACCTTGATATCGTTCGGCCGTATTTCCGGGAGCCTGCGGCCGGGTCGATGCCGGTACGGGTGATATGGACGCTTGCCTTTTACCTGCTTCGCGAAGCGGCCCTCGTCTTCGGCTTTGTCATACCGCTTCTGTTCGGGCTGTTCCTGGCTGCAAGAGCCGGCCGCAGGTCAGCCTATTTCACTATTGCCTTTGCGCTGCCGGTGATTGTGCTGGCCACGCTGTTCTGGTGGGTCCCGGCGCTGTATCCGCGTTACATGAAATTCCTGTTCCCATGTTACGTAATTCTGATATCGCTGTTTCTCTGCGGCGCCGGTTTCCGCATCCTGCGGAGGGCGGCAGTCGGCTGCATAACGGCATTGATACTGCTCTCCCTCTGCACGTATTACTTCAGTCCCACTTATGGGAAAGAGGATTTCCGCTCCGCAGGCGCTTACCTCAACGAGAAGGCGGACGCGGATGACATCATAGTATGCTGTCCCGGCTATATTGATGCAGCGGTCACCTATTACTATCACGGCGGTGCGCGCGTGATTCGATGCGACCCCGGTGTTGAAGCGGATGTCCTTGCCCGGTCGCTCGCGGAACAAACAGCCGGGGCCGGTTCGAACTCGAGGGTATGGGTCGTGATACGCGGCAACGAACCGAAGACCGGGATACTGAAACTGGACAAGGTCTTTCGCAGGCATTTCGGCGGCGGCGAACATGCGCATTTTGAGACCGGATGGGGCGTACATGTGTATATGTACGCCGGGGTGAAACAACATTGAAAGAAGTTTATGAGAAAAAAGCCGACAATCCAACGTTCGAGGATGGGCCCTGAGAGAATTGTCTCGCTCGTGCCGAGCATTACGGAGACGCTGTGCGCGTTCGGACTCGGGAGCAGCATTGTTGGAATAACGAACTATTGCAACCGCCCTGCACGCAGTCTGGCGCGAAAAGCGCGCGTCGGCGGCCCTATGCAGCCCTCGCTCAAGAAGATACTCTCGCTCAAACCGGACCTGCTCATCGCCGGCGACGAGGAAAACCGCAAGAGAGACGTGGAAGCGCTCTCTCGCAGGGGCATACCTGTTTACGTGTGCAGCGTTCGCAGCGTCGATGATGCCTTGAAGGTGATGCGCGACCTCGCCGCGATGTGGCCCCGTCTCTCTCGACCGCGCGAGGTTATCAGGGAAACCGAGTCGCTGTATCGAAAGCGCCTCCGCAATCAGCCTCGACGCCGCACAAGATGCGCGTGTCTCATCTGGAAGAAGCCTTATATGTCTTGCGGCGGTGGTACGTACATAAGCAAACTGATTGAGACGTGCGGCGGGTCGAACGTGTTTCACGCGAAGCGCAGGAATTACTTCCCGCTGACACTGGGCGAACTGGCGCGGGCAGGGCCGGAGTTGGTGCTCCTGCCGACGGAGCCGTACAGGTTTTGCGGGAAGGACCGCGGGGAAATCCTCGCGCACCTGCGCAGGTGCGGCCTTCGCGGCTGCCGCGCGCGAATCGTTCAGGGGGATTTGGTCGCATGGTATGGCGTGAGAACGCGCCTGGCGCTGGAGCGCTTGCCGTCGATAATTTCCGGGTAGCCTGCCCCGCCTCGCGGGCGGGCCTCGCCCGCTCTTTTCCTTTTGGACGAGCCTCAGGCGGGCTAAGGCCCGTTCCCTGCATCGACGGGAACGGCGACGCAGTCGTACGGTCCGGCATCGGTGATGCGCACCTTGAAAAAGTCGCCTATCTGAATCCTTTTGCGTTTCCCCTCCTTCACGATGATGAAGCCGTCGACGTCGGGTGCCTCACGGTAACTGCGTGCGGCGGCGTGCTCTTCTTCCGTTACGCCTTCCATGACGACTTCAAGTTCGCGGCCGACAAATTCGGCGTTGGCCTCCTGAGAGATGTCCTGCTGTAATCGCATCACTTCATCAGACCGTTCGTTCTTGACCGCATCGGGAATCTGGTCGGGCATCTCCCCGGCGGGCGTGCCTTCCTCGCGTGAATATTTGAAGGCGCCGAGCCTGTCGAAGCGCACTTTTCTCAGGAAGTCCAGCAGTTCGGCGAAGTCGGCGTCGGTCTCGCCGGGGAAACCAACGATGACGGATGTGCGCAGCGTCACATCGGGGACTTCTCGCCGGAGCCTTTCAATCAGCGCTTCCATCTCCGCCCTTGTTACGCGGCGCTTCATCGCGGCGAGTATCCTGTCACACGCGTGCTGTACGGGCAGGTCTATGTATCGGCAGAGTTTTGGAATCTCTCGGAAAAGCGCGATGAATTCGTCGGTGTAGTGCGCGGGATGTGTGTACAGGATGCGCAGCCAGCGAATGCCGTCAATCTCGGCGAGGCGCCGCACGAGTTCCGGCAGGCGGTAATCGTCGTAGATGTCTTTTCCGTAGGAGGTGGTGTCCTGGCCGATGAGAACGAGTTCGCGCGCTCCGTCGGAGACGAGTTCCCTCGCTTCCGTGATGACGGCTTCAATCGGCTTGCTGCGCAGCGGCCCGCGGATATCGGGGATGGTGCAATACGAGCACCTGTTGTCGCAGCCCTCGGAGATGCGCACGTAGGCGTAGTGCCGCGGGGTGAGCCTGAGCCTGGCGGTGTCGGGCGCGACGAGGGGCGGCGTCAAATATGTCGTGGAGAAGGATTGCGCCGCTTCCTTTTGCCCGGCAAGTTCCTTGAGGAGCGCGGGCAATTTTTCCTGGGAGAATATTCCGGCGATTGCATCCACGCCCGGCAGGTCCCGGAGCAACTGCTCGCGGTAGCGCTGCGGCATGCAGCCTGTTACTACGACGTGCTTCACCTGTCGCTCTTTCTTAAGGTGGAGCATTTCCTGAATAACAGCGAGCGATTCGCTGCGGGCGGCGTCGATGAAGGCGCATGTGTTTACCACGACAAAGTCGGCGCCTTCCGGCTCCGCAGAGATGATGAAGCCCTCCTGCCCGAGCGCCCCGAGCAATTTCTCGGAATCGACCAGGTTCTTGGCGCAGCCCAGGCTGATAAGGGCGACGGAAGGATTTCTTCTTCGTTTGCGTTTCATGCCGTATTTCAAGAACGGGGCCTGCTCCCCGCCGATGCGGACGAGCAGGCCCTGTCGGTCTTTCAGAAGGAGGACAGGCCTAGATTGTTATGTCGTTTTCCTGACCGACGCGCCACTTGAATATCCAGAATATGCGCTGGGTGACGACGTCGCCTATCTGTTCCCGGTGATACAGGGGCAGTATAGGCGCAATGCCCCAGGTCTGGCCGCAGAAAACGCGCCGCTTGTAGAAGAAGATACCGAGCACGCGCGTGCTCTTGACGTGGTTGTTTTTGTTGTAAGTAAATATCAGCGGGAAATCAAATCTCTTTATGTTCTCGGTCGATATTTGCAGATGCAATTCCTTCAGTTCTTTTCTCTCCAGGTTTCCGTCTTTCGTCGTGCGCACAATCATGACAGGCGTCTTGACGCCGGGTTCCAGCCTGACTATCAGCCTGATGAACTGGGCGGTCGTCGTGAATTTCCTGCCGCCGTCCCGGTAGATGATATCGCCCGGCAGAAAGCCCTCCTTATCCGCCTGTGTGTCGTACAGGACCTGCTTGACGGTAATACCGTAATCCGGGAAATCCTTTTCGCCGTATTCGCCTTTGGTCATCCAGGGCTCGCTGAGAGGGATTTTCTCAACCTTCCATCCGAGTGTGAGGCCGAAGGGCTTGACTTTCGGTTCGGCAACGGGCCGGCTTTCCGCAACGCCTTCCTCTGCTGCGGTCTTGCAGCCGACGGCGCAACAGATTAACGCGAGTGCGCTTAAGAAAATGAATGCCTTCTTCATGGTTCCCCCCTCCAAAAAGGCGACAACTGCCGTTCAACTTGCAATCACGTAAACACTTGTGTTGCAACAGGAATTGAAGTGATGCCGGGATTATACGTCATGAGGATGTTTTGTCAAATTGTTTTGTGCTTTTGCATCTGGGTGTACTTCAGAAATGTGGGTAAACCTTTCCGCGTCACAGAGGAAAGGGGGTCAGACGCTGAGGAGGAGGCCCCGATTTGTCGGGGCCGACGGGAAGGGTCTGACTCCCCGTTCAGCATAGCAACCAGAGCGGCCTACCCACATTTCTGAAGT
>JAUXGI010000131.1 GCA_030622295.1 Planctomycetota bacterium | reverse complement strand
GGCGCATACTGGGCCTGATGCCCCACCCGGAGCGACACCTCAGGCCGGAGCATCATCCGCGCTGGACCCGTGAAGGCTTGAAAGAGAAAGGCGACGGCTGCGCCTTCTTTGAAAACGCCGTCGCTTATATTCGCAAGGCATTTGACCTGCCCGCCCCCGAAACAGCGTCGAGGGGGCACGCGCCATAGACGGGACACGAAGAGACGAAATACGTCCCGGCCTGTGACATCGCAGGTCGGGATTTTTATTACACTTGCCACCTACTGTCACCTAAAGGGGTCTGACCCCTTTAGGTGACAGTAGAATGGCGTCGCGGAGAAACGGGAGCGGAAAAATGAACAAGAGCGTAATCGGTATTGTCGCCGTCATACTCCTCGCGGGCTGCACGTCCACAGCGCAGTATCAACCGCCGGCAAAAGACGCCTCGGCATGCCCCGAAGGAGCGGAGATAGGAATCGAACCCCTGGATATCTCGGAACATGACGCCGGCGCCGAAGCGCGGATATCTCTGCTGAACTTCAACTCCGGCGGGGAATACTTCGGCGGCTCGAAGCAGGCCGTCATCTGGCGCATCGAGGGCGAATGCGACGAGTGGGACATGGTTGAGTTGCTCGTCTCGCGCGATTCGGGCCGCACTTGGGTCAGCATAGGCCGCGTGCCCGCGTCAAGGAGCCAGGTTGCCTGGACGCTCCCCACAACCGAGGGCGCGCGATACCGCATTATGGCAAGGGTCAGCCGCGGGGACGAGATACTGGCCGAGTGCGCCGGCGAGGCGGACTTCGCCATCACCTGCGGTCTGCCGCCGTGCCTGCCGGTCGTCGAGGAGGTATCCAGCAAGCGCACTGTTACCGTAACCTACCGGATTGTTCCCGGACACACTGAAAACGAAAGGACCATAACTCCCGAAGACATAAGCAAGGTGGTCTTGTGGGTCACACGGGACGACGGTGAGACGTGGGAGAACGTGGGCGCTTTTCCCGCGGGCGAAAAGGGAATAAACTACGGCGGTACGGACGGACGGTACGGTTTCTCCTGTGCGTACGCTACCCGGGACGGCTCGTGGAGTGAAACGCCGGCATCGGGCAGCGCTCCATCGGCAACGCTCGTCATCGACACCACCCCGCCGCAACTGGAAATCAGGTCTCCCGCCGAGGGCGAGGAGATACTTGCACCCGAGAACGACTGGCAAACCGGCGCGAGGGTGCACATCATGTGGGATATATGGGACGCAAACCTGTGCGACGAGTCGGTGAGCATCTTTGTGTCACAGGGCGACGGGGAATGGCGCAGCCTGGGGAGCGGACTCGCGGCGGGCGGCCTGTTTGAGACCCGGCTGCCGCCCTCGGATAGACCATACTTCCTGAAGATGGCGGCACGTGACATCGCAGGCAACGAGACGTCCGTCCGGCACAAGCGCGGCTTTACGGTTGCGAAGCACTCCGACAACGGGCCGGAAGGGAAGCCGACGCTGACACTTGTCAGATGTTACGGCGGAGAGGTGCTGCGCGGCGGTTCCGACCAGACCGTCAGTTGGAAATCCACCGTCCTGCCCGAGAACGCCGGAGAGATAATCGCCGAGTTTTACGACGGCGAAACGTGGCACGAGATCCGCCGCCTTTCCGATGCGTGCGGGACGTTTGTCTGGCGAGTGCCCGAGATAAACAGCCGCAACTGCCGCCTGCGTCTGGGGGTGGACCTGAAGTACAAAACGCTGACGGCGCAGGGCGCTCTCTTTACGATAGACAGCGCCCCACCCTCTGCCGATATACTGCCGGGCCTGCCGGAAATCGAGGACGACGCCACCCCCTCAGCCGCCCCGGACTCGCCCGTCAATCCGGAAGCGGAGCAACATGCTCCCGCACGCGGACCCAGGGTGACGGACACGGGTTCGATCATCGAGGCTGACATAAAAATCGAAGGACCGCTGGAGGCCGCGCCGGGGCGGACCGCCGCCTCAAACCCCACGACCGAGGACAGTCAAGAGCCAGAGCCTGAGGACCCCCTGGAAAACATCACGAAGACTTCCGAGCGCCTGGAGAAGCGCGCCAAAATCGACAAAGCGTTCGAATATATAGTACAGGAGAAGTGGACCATGGCGGAGGTCACGCTGAGGGTGCTTCTCAACAAACACCCCGACGACCCGGAGGTGTTGTACGGTATGGGCCGGCTGTACTATGCGCAGCATCGCTACGAGGAGGCCGAAAAGTGCTTCAGCAGGACCGTGGCGATTGACCCGGCCAACGCCGGGGCACAATACTACCTGGGCAAGATAGCCCTCCTTTCGGACGCACACGGCATAACGGAGCAAGAGGTGCGCTTCATCAGGGCCGAGACGCGCTTCAAGGAAGCCATAGAGAACGACCCGACGATGGCCGAGGCGTACAACGACCTGGCAGCGCTCTATTTCGGCAAGGAGATGTACGAAGACGCGCTCGACCACTTCGGCAGGGCCGTGGACGCAGACCCCGCCAGCAAGATTTATCTCTACAACTACGGCCGTACGGCATACGAACTGAAAAAATATGAAGACGCCGTTGACTTTTGCCTCAAAGCGACCAAAATAGATGAGTTGTTCCCACAACCGTACTGGTTCATAGCAAAGTCATATTCCAGTCAGAAGAAGTGGGACAAGGCCGAAACATACTGGCGAAAGGTGATAGACCTGTTTGTCTTTGACAAGCAGCTGCAGGCGGAGGCGGTGCGCCGGTTAAAGGAAGCACAGGAACATCACGAGTAGATTTCCGCACACCCTGCGAGACACCCTGCGAGGGGGGCAGGCACTTCAAATCGGCTGGATGGAGGCACCACAGGAACACGATGCAAACCAAATGGGCCATCGCTCAACCGGAAGCCGGCCTCGCCGAGGAACTCGCACACACGCTCAGCCTCCCCCCGCTGATTGCGCGCCTCATGGTCACGAGGGGCGTCGCGTCGCCTGCGGAAGCGGACCGTTTCCTCAACCCGTCCCTGGATAATCTGCACGACCCGGGGTGCTTCGCCCGGATGGATGCCGCGGTGCAGCGTATCCGCCGGGCGCTCCGTGAAAACGAGAAGGTGCTCATCTTCGGCGACTACGACGCCGACGGCGTCACGTCCGCCGCCCTGCTGCAACAGTTTTTCCGACTGGTGCACTTCAAGGCCGACCTCTACGCCCCAAGCCGCGTGACCGAAGGTTACGGACTGAACATCAAGGCCATCGAGGATATAGCAAAGCGCGGCGTTACGCTCCTTATCACGGTGGACTGCGGGATAAACGACGAGGAGGAAATAAAGCGCGCGCGCGAACTGGGCATGGACACCATCATCGTGGACCACCACGAGCACTCCGGGACGCCGCCGCCGGCGGTTGCCGTGCTCAACCCCAAATCCGAAGGCAGCGCCTACCCGTTCCGCGAACTCGCCGCCGTCGGGGTCACATTCAAACTGGCCCAGGCGCTTGCGGAAGATTTCTCGCGCTCGAAGAAACTCTCCCCGGAGTTCCGGCTCTTCCTTGAAGAGGCCCTTGCCCTGGTGGCGGTGGGCAGCATCGCCGACGTGGTCCCCCTTGTTGATGAAAACCGCATACTGGTGAGCCACGGCCTGAAGATGCTCGCCCGCTCGCAAAACCCGGGCCTGTGTGCGCTGATGGACGTGACATCGGTGCCGCGTGACCACATAGACACCTGGCACATAGCCTACAACCTGGGGCCGAGGATCAACGCCGCCGGCAGGCTGAAGGACGCCCTCACCGCCGTTGAACTCCTCACCACCGACGACACACAGCAGGCCTGGGCCATTGCGAAGAACCTGGACAGTGAGAACCGCGCAAGACAGAAGATAGAGCGCGCAATATTCGAGAGCGCCCTGGAGAAACTCAAGGACGTCCGGTGGGAGAAGAACAAGGTGATAGTACTGGCCGACGAATCCTGGCACCCCGGCGTGATAGGAATCGTCGCCGCCAGGCTGGTCGAGGCATACCACAGACCCACCGTTCTGATAGCGCTGGAAGGAGACCGCGGCCGAGGCTCCGCGCGCTCCATACCCGGCTACCACATCCACCAGGCCCTGTGCGCCTGCAAGGACACACTGACGAGTTTCGGCGGGCACTTCTTCGCGGCAGGCATGGAAATGCTCAGAAGCGAAATCGAGAATTTTCGCGCCGCCCTTTCCGAAGACGCGGACGGGAAACTGACAGAAGACGACCTTGTGCCCGAACTGCACATCGACGCCGAGTTGAACTTCGCAGACATCTCCGAGTCGCTGCTCGGCGAGGCCCGCCGCCTTGCCCCGCATGGCCGCGGCAACCCCAACCCCCTCTTCTATGCGAGCGGCGTCCGCGTGGCGGGTGTGCCGAGGCGAATCGGCAACAGGGGACAACACCTCACCCTCTATCTCAAGCAGTCAGGTGTCTCCTTCCGGGCTGTAGCGTTCGGCAGGGGCCTCCTTGCCGACGACGTCGGGAAGCACCCGGGCAGCCTGGACGTGGCCTTCCGTCCGAAGCACAGCAATTACTCCGGCCGCATCGAACTGGATATCAAGGACCTGAGACTTGAGACCGCAGACCGTAGACTATAAACCATGGACCTGAAACCTGAAACCTGAAACCCTATTGCCTGTTGCCTGTTGCCCGTTGCCCGTTGCCTGTTGCCCGTTGCCTTGCTTCTAACCCACATTTCTCACCAGAAAAATGTAGGGAACGGGCTTCAGCCCGTTCCGGGACGGACTAAAGTCCGTCCCCTACATTGCGCTTGTGAGAAATGCGGGTTAGAAGAAAAATCACCGGGCTGAAAAAAGAGACGGCCGAAATCACCGGCGCTGCTACGGAG
>JAUXGI010000311.1 GCA_030622295.1 Planctomycetota bacterium | reverse complement strand
GCAGGCTTTAGCAAGGGGGTCAGACGCCAGGGAGCCCCGACTTGTCGGGGCGGGAGGGGTCTGACTCCCCGAGCGTACCCTTTTACCAGCAATTCTTTAATGCTCCCACAAAAAACTTGACTTTGTCTTGATTTGACAGGCGATTTTGCTATCATACCAGCCTGCGGTATCGGAAGGGCCGGGGCCGCATATATAGTGGGCATGAAGATAGAAAGGCACAATATATAGTATGGGCGGGGAGACAAAACAGCATGTCAGGTGCGTCTTCTTTGGCCGCGTGCAGGGCGTCGGTTTTCGCTATACTACCCTGCACATAGCGCGTGGATACGACGTCGTGGGCTATGTTCGCAATACGCCCGAGGGCAGCGTAGAACTTGTTGTCGAAGGCAGTGCCGGCGACATCGCGGATTTCATCGCGGAAATAGAAAAACGAATGGCCGGTTACGTTCGGGATAAGCAAGTCAGCCGTTCGGACGACATCGTGGGGTTCAAGGAATTCGACATCAGATTCTAACCCGCCCTCGAGTGAAAAAGCGGCCTCGGGGGCGCCAAAAGATTGACTACATCCCTTCTCTCGGTTATCCTTCAGGCCATTCGACCGGCTTGACTGCAAGCGAGGCATAATGCGGGGTTGTATGGCGGGAACACTTTCAGTCGCACTGTCGACTTTTCGTGAATGCACCCGGGACGCGGTATTTTACGTGGCGCTCGTGTCGTTCACGGGGCTGATATTTCTCGCCGGCCAGGCAACGTACTTCGGGCTTGGCCGGGAGGCGGAGATGGTGCGGGAAATGGGCCTGGCGACAATCGCGATGGGAGGGCTTTTCCTTCTGCTCATATCCGGCACCGCCACGCTGGCCTCGGACTTTCGCACCGGCGCTCTTATGACGGTAATGAGCAAGCCCGTCAGGCGCAATGAACTTGTGCTCGGCAAGTTCTCGGGGATAATGCTGGTACTGTCGGCGGCAACGGCGGTGCTTACCGTGATGTTTCTTTGCATGTTGTGGCTGAGGGAGGGGCGCTTCCCTTTTCTCCCGGGCAATGAGCCTTACGGGACTGAACCGTTCGCCTTCAGGGCCCTGAAGGCCGCCCTGCTGATATTCCTGGAACTGGGCATTCTGACAGGGTTCGCCGTCTTCATGACCCTGCTGACTTCCCGTCCTGCGGCAGCGGTCATATCTTTCGCCGCTTTTACGCTCGGGCATCTTTCGGGCGGATTGGCGGCAGCGTTGCGCCGGAGCGGGAGCGCGGCAGGCGAAGTGGCGGCCTCGCTGCTGCCCAATCTGGAGTTCTTTCGCGTAACACAGGCCACAGTTGAAGGGCGTCCGCCGATAGGCGCAGGCTATCTTCTCCTCGGCGCGGCGTACGCCGCGAGCGGCGCGGGGATTTTCCTCCTGTCGGCAATGCTGGTCTTCAGAAGGCGGGAAATACAATAGCAGACCGTCAAGATTAAAGATGGGGGTTCGCGGTACGCTCGGGGCGGCCCTTGGCCGCTCTTATACTTCCGGTTTGCATGACCTCGGAAATAATGTCCGAGAAGAGCAGGCGCGAAAGTAAAAGGCCCCGCAAGGCGGGGCGTCTGACCCCCTCGCAGCCGCATAACTTCGCAGGCGGTATCCGAGGATACCAGGTGCGAAAGGAAAAAGATCGGGCAAGGCCCGGCGCCGAACCCCGGCGCAAAGGAAAACACGAAACCATGAGATATGGATTAATATCCGACATCCACGGCAACTTCGAGGCCCTTACCGCGGCAATCGATTTCCTGAAGGACCAGAAGGTCGACAAGTTTTTCTGCCTCGGCGATACCGTCGGGTACGGCGCGGAGCCGTCCAGATGTCTGAAAAAGGTCCTGGATACCGACTGCGACATGATTGCCGGCAATCACGACCTCGCGGCCGTCGGGAAGATAAGCATCGATTACTTCAACATCTTTGCCAAAGAGTCCACCCTCTGGACGCAACGGCACATGACGAAAGAAGACAAGGGCGTGCGGGCCGGCCAGCCGCTTGTGAAAACCTGTAAAGGCTTCACGCTGGCACACGGTTCGCTTTACAAGCCGGACGCCTTTGACTACATCCAGACCATCGTCGACGCAATCTACTCCTTCCGGAAACTGACCGAGCAAATCCTCTTCATAGGCCATTCACACGTACCCGTCACGTTTGTCGAGGGCGACAGCATCTCGTTCTCGATTAATGAAAGGATTCAAATCGAGGCCGGGAAACGGTACATCATCAATATAGGCAGCGTCGGCCAGCCCAGGGACGAAGACCCCCGCTCCTGCTTTGCCATCTACGATACGGACGCGAAGGTCGTACGGATATGTCGTGTACCGTACGACATGCAGTCGACCTGCGCCAAGATAATCGAGGCCGGCCTGCCCGAGATCAACGCCGAACGCCTGAAAATCGGGCGCTGAGCCGCATGGCTTCGGGGGCGGCATCCAGCGGATTTCCGGGTTCCAATTAGTGGCGGCCCCTGTGCCATAGAACGCAGAAGGCACAGAATAGCGCAGAAGACACAGAAAAAAGAAAAGAAATAGGTTTCTCTTTCTGCGTTTTTCTGCGGATTTCTGCGAATTCTGCGTTCCAATAAGCGGGCCGGGAAATCCGGACAATACACGGCGCTATTCTCTGCTTTCCTTTTCGTACTTTTTGTTGAGCGCTTCCGTGATTTCTTCGGTGATGTCTATTTCCCTGTCCGCGTAAAGGACGCTTATCTGCTTGAGCGCCCTCGCACGCTGTGCGG
>JAUXGI010000109.1 GCA_030622295.1 Planctomycetota bacterium | reverse complement strand
TCCGCTTGAGCGGGAAATAGTCGCCGGAGCAACTGACAACCAAAGCGACGGCAGCGCACACTGCTGCGCCGAGCACTACGAATAGGATTGCCTGAGTCTTTCTGTTTCTCATGACCTTCTCCTCACAAAAGTGCAAAAGAGTTACCTACAGGGGTCAGACCCCTTTGGGTAACAGTTTATCTTCATCGCCTTTGCGATGAGTGCCTGTAACTCAATCAGGTCCGCGTCGTCTTCGCGCTCCTGAAGCACGCCCCGAATGACGGGCAGGACGTCGGCGAACGTGCTTTCCTGCGCCCAGTAACTCTTGCGCAGTATCTCCGCGAACTCCGCCACGCCCGCGGCAAGGCGGAAACTCGCCCCCGCCTCCTCGAAAGAGGGCGCGAAGTCCTTCGTGTGAATCTCGGCCTTCACCTCGTTCGACCTGGCCCCGTCCGGGTCCGTGTAACGGATATGGAATGATGCGACGCGGCCCCCCTTCGTGGGTTTGTGCAACTTTATTTCGTAAAGAGCAGTCGAAGACCACCCCGCGCCCATCTCGCCACCGTCGGCGCCTTCATCGCGGAACTCGTCATCGTCGAGTCGACGGTTCTCGTATCCAATCAGCCTGTAGCGCGAGACGACCTCCGGGTTGAAATCTACCTGCACCTTCACATCCCTCGCCACGACTTGCAGGGTGCCGACGAGTTTTTCGACGAAAAGCCGTCTTGCTTCTTCAATCGTATCAACGTACGCGTAGTGTCCGTCGCCCTTATCGGCCAGTTGCTCCATCAGGACGTCGTGGTAATTTCCCATGCCGAAGCCGACGGTGGACAGATAGATGCCCTTCCTGGCGTATTCTTCTACCTTGAGTTTTTCAAGTATCCCTTCCGCGCCGGTACGGCCCACGTTGGCGACGCCGTCCGAGCACAGGATAACACGGTTAATCCTGTCCTTTTCAAACATGCGCCCGGCATGCTGATAGCCGAGCAACAGACCGGCCTCGGCGTTGGTGCTCTGCATGGGTACAAGTGATTCGATTGCGTTGATTATCGTGTCCTTGTCCTCGACCGCGGTCGGCACGAGCACGGTGCGCGCATCGTTGCTGTAGGCGACGATGGCCACGCGGTCCGCGGGCCGCAGTTCATCCAGCAACATGCGGAGCGACCTGCGAACAAGGCCGATGCGGTTCTCACGGCTCATAGAGCCGGACACATCCACCACGAACGTAAGGTTGGCATCCATCCGGCGGTCAGGGGGGATCTCCCTGGCCTTCATGCCGATTCTCAGCAGGCGGTAGTTCCCGTTCGGTCCGAACTTCGACGGCGCGCCCTCGAGATATATTGCGAACGTCCCTTCCTCCGGCGGAGCGTACCCGTAGTCAAAGTAATTGATGAACTCCTCCGTGCGCACGGCCTTCGCAGGCGGCAGATGCCCGCCCTTCAGGTATTTCCGCGCTATGGCGTAGGAGCCGGTATCGACGTCCACGGCAAACGTCGAGAGATGATTGTCGTCGGTATCGATGAAAGGATTGACGCCGTAGTTCTTGAAGAACATGGCGTCGTACGCCGCGTCGTTGGGCGGTGTGGTGCCGCCGTGAGCCATCGGACTTCGGCCCGCCGGCGCCGGCAAATACCCTTCGGAAACCTCGCTCTCATACGTGGGGAGTATATCATTATCCGCCGAATGTTCAGCGGGCGACTCCGCGTCCCATCCCGCACGTTGGAGGAATGTCGCCGGACCCATGACAACTACCGTGAGAGCGGCGAGCAGAGTAACGCCGCAGGCAAGCAGCAGGACCGCAGCGGCCGCCGCATATCGGAAGGGTCGTCTTTTGCGCGACGCCGTTGAGGCCGTCTCACGACTGCCTCCCCTCATCGAGGCGGCCCTTGCCCGCGCTGCCCCCAGAACCGCTTCGTCGGTTCGCGAAGAGACTTCGACCGACGTGGCGGCCTTTACCGCCCTGAGAATGTCTTCCTCGTTCATTGTTCTGCCTCTACAAGAGACGCGCGCAGTTTTTCGAGCGCGTATCGATATCGGGATTTAATCGTGCCGAGCGGTTCGTCGAGCAACTCGGCGATTTCCCGGACGGTCAAGCCGGCGTGGGCGCGCAGGGCGACGACCTCGCGCTGCTCTTGCGGCAGCGCAGCCAGGGCTCCTTCCAGCCTTTTCGCGTTTTCCCGGCCTTGGGCGACCTCCGGCGGTCCGGGCGCGTCGAGCACCGCATCGGGGCAGTCGCCGCTTGCCGGCGTTCTCACTCTGCGCAGGTTCAATGCCAGTCCCCGGGCCCGGGTCAGCAGATACGCGCGGAAGTTTCCCTCCGGTGTGAGCGAGTCAATCCGGCGGACTACCGCGAGGAAAACCTCCTGCACGATGTTCTCCGCTTCTTCGCGAGAGCCGGTCAGCGCGCAAACGTAAGCGGCCACCATCCCTTTGTAACGCTCGTAGAGGGAGGTGAACGCCTCTGCGTCGCCGGACTTGTATCGTGCTATCAAATTGCTGTCTTGCATGTTTCGCTCGCTCATTTACATCCGCCTACCTTTATACCACACAAAACGCCCGAAAGGATTCATCAAGGGCAAACATTTTTCGCAAGGGCGTGGGCAGCCCAGACGGTGGAACTGCTCCCTGTGGGCGGTTTTCCTTGACAGAAGGCCGTGGAAGGGAATAATATGCGACGTGGCCGGTGTCTGTTGCGGGGTTTTGGCAACGGCAGTTTTTATTGACACATTCGGGTTTGCGATGAAAGCCGTCATTTCCGACGTTCACAGCAATATAGAGGCGTTTAAGGCCGTACTGGAGGACCTGCAGGCCCTGGGCGTCAGGGAGGTAATATGCCTGGGCGACATGATAGGTTACGGCCCCAATCCGCGTGAGTCGATTGCCTTGACGATGAAGACATGCCGTCAGACCATCCTGGGGAACCACGAGATGGCGGTGATGGGCGACCATGAGGATTTCAACGAGCGCGCGAAGGCCGCAGTACGCTGGACGAAGCGGCAACTGTCCATGCGCGGCGAGGCCGCGGAGGTAAACAAGAAACTCTGGGACTTCCTGGGAGAGATGAAAAAAATCTTCGTGGAAGGTCCGTTTGTCTACGTACACGGCTCGCCGCGAGATTATACCCGGGAGTACATCTTCCCGCGCGACATTTATAACGAGGAGAAACTGAGCGACATTTTCAGCAGGTTCCAGTCGTATTGCTTCGTGGGCCATACGCACATTCCGGGCGTAATAACGGAGGAGAACAATTTCCTGCGGCCGGATGATATCGGCAACGTTTACAAACTGAGCGGGAAGAAGGCGATAATAAACGTGGGTTCGGTCGGGCAGCCGCGCGACGGCGATACCCGCGCGTGCTACGTGGTGCTTCACAAGGACGCGGTCGAGTACCGGCGCGTGCCCTATGATTTTCGGCGTACGAGTGAAAAGATAAGAGACACCGGCGTGCTGCCGGAGTTTCTGGCGGTGCGATTGGAGGAGGGAAGGTAGTGAGTCAAAGAACGCGTCTCCTTATAGCCATGGCGCTGTCCCTGGGCATATTGTTGCTGTGGGGCCGCCTCTTTCCTCCGCACACACCACCCGAGCCACCACCGGAAACCGCGCCGGAAGAGCCTGAGGACCGTGACGATGGTGAAATGATTGCGCCTGACGATGCCGACGACGACGATGCCGCCGCCCCGGACGGAGGGGAAGCCGAAACCGAGCCGCAGGCGGATATTCCCCCGCCCCCGCCCCCCCCGGAAGAAGTAGCCGACCTGCCCCCCCGCCTGGAAAGGGATGTGACGTTTGAGACCGGACACCTACGCGTCGTCCTGACGACAAGGGGCGGGGCGCTGAAGTCGCTGAAGATAAAGGATACGGACGGGGTACAGTATGCGATAAACCTGATTGATTACGAAGGCGAGGCCCGCGAGCGGCTGTCGCTGGGCCTCACCGATGCCGAGGAACACATCAACGAGACGGCGGTCTATGGCGTTCTGGAGGAATCGGGCGACAGGATAGTGTTTGCAAGCGACTGGAGGGACGGGCGGCGCCTGGTAAAGACCTATGACTTCAGCGAGCGCGACGGCGATTCCCCCTATGCCTTTCGTCTGACGCTGCGGTTCGAGAACACCGCGGACAAGGCCTGCAAGGTGAAGTTCAGGTTGAACGGCAGCGCGGGCGTAGCGATGGCCGACCCCTTCATCCCCGACATCAAGGGGCGGGTGCTTGAGGCGCGGAGTGACGGCTCAACGGCGCTCGAAAAGCACGACGTCTCGAAGGTCTTCAAGGAACCGCAGGAGTACCGGGACAGAAGCATACAATGGGTGGCTGCGACCAACAAGTATTTCGCGGCCACGCTGATTTACGACGGCGTCAAACCTCCCGTGGGCGTTGCAACCCTCCGGCCACTCGTGCCCGCGGAGGACGGCGGCACGGATAAAAGGGACGAGAACAGCATCGTGCCGGCATTAAGTTACGAAGTGTCTCTGCCCGGCAGGAAGGGCGAGGAGCCGGGCGTTTACGAGATGCCCTTCATCTTCTACGCCGGGCCGCGCGAAGAGAGCAAACTGCGGGTATTGGCCGCCTATCACATGCCCGAACTCGTATACATGGGCTGGGGGATATTTGCGGAGATAGCAAAGGCAATCCTGTGGTTCCTCAAAGGCATCAACGCCGTAATCGGCAATTTCGGCATCGCAATTATCCTGATGACGATACTGGTACGGGTGGCGATGTTCCCGCTGACGAGGAAGCAGCAGGCATCCATGCAGAAGATGCAGAAACTCGGCCCCAAGATGAAGGCGATAAAGGAGAAATTCAAAAGCAACAAGCAGAAACAGAACCAGGAAGTGATGAAATTGTACAAGGAACACGGCGTGAATCCCGCTTCGGGCTGTCTGCCGATGATCATACAGATACCGATATTTTTCGGGCTTTTCAGCGCATTGCGGCATGCCATTGACCTGAGAAATCAATGCTTCCTGTATATAAACGACCTGTCGCTGCCGGACGGCAAGAGCCTGGGCCTGGAGATAGACTTTACCGTGCCCATCATCGGCTCTTACTTTCCCTATCTGAACATCCTGCCGCTGGTAATGATAGCCGTGTGGGTGCTCCAGCAGGCGCTGGCGCCCAAATCGGCCGACCCGCAGCAGCGTCAGCAGCAGAAAATGATGATGATAATGCCCATCGTCTTCGGCTTCATACTGTACAACTACGCAGCCGGTCTCGCGCTCTACATGACGTGCAACATGTTTCTGGGAATGGTGGAACAGCACGTGGTGAAAAAGATGATCGCCAAACAGTACCCACAGGACCTGCCGGCGGACGGTCGCGGGCGAAAGACCGCCGCGGCGCAGAAACGCTGACCACAATGTAAAGAAACGGGCGACTCGAGTTTGAAAAGTTTCAGGAAGCCCGCTCATCCGTCATGAATTCCCACTTGGAAGCCGACACAATCGTGGCGCTCG
>JAUXGI010000401.1 GCA_030622295.1 Planctomycetota bacterium | reverse complement strand
TGCCGCCAGTAACTCTTCTACGCATGCCCCCGCGCGCAAGAGTTCGCAATACAGCAGCATCCGCTGCCGGTAAATCGTGCAGCCGCTGAGCAGGTGGGTGACCACGTCTTCGACGTCGTCTTTGTTAAACCCCGCCAGAAAGCCGAATTCCCCCAGGTTCACGCCGAGTATCGGTATCTGGCGCGAGCGCATGCGCCGCACGGTGGCCAGGATTGACCCGTCACCTCCTACCACGACCGCCAGGTCGGCCTGGATTTTCTCCAAATCCGTCTCGGCGCTCAGGTCTTCGACGACGATGTCAAACTCCTTCTCCAGGTGCGGGCGCAGACGCCCCGCGACAGCCGGGACTTCCGGCTTCTCGGGGTATCCCACTATGGCGACCTTCTTCCTCATCCTTTCCTCTCGACTTGCTTCTTGGCGCCTTTCTTGACGAAACGCCGCATGACTCGCTCACATATTCCGCCGGGCGACAATCCCACTTCGCGCAAAAGGATATCCCTGCCGCCATGCTCCACGAAGAGGTCGGGCACGCCCAGACACAAGACGCGACTGGAGTCCACCCCGTTGGCGCTGAGCATCTCGAGCACCGCCGACCCAAAGCCGCCTGCAAGCGAGTGGTCCTCAACGGTCGCCACAAACGGGTGCTGCTCCACTACCTGGAGGAGCAGGAGTTCATCGAGAGGCTTTGCAAACCGCGCGTTCACAACGGTCATGCGCACGCCCCTTTCCTCCAGCAGCCCCGCGGCATCCAGCGCCGGGCAGACCATGGCGCCGTAAGCGACCATCGCGCCATCGCAGCCGCTGCGTAGAACCTCGCCCCGACCTGTCTCCACGTCAGGACTTGCATGGTTTATGTCTTCACGTGGGCACCTTGTGCGCGGGTAACGAATGCAGAATATGCCGTCGCGGTTTACTGCAAGCGCGAGCATCCTTTGCAGTTCTCCCGCGTCCGCGGGGGCCATCAGCGTAACCCCCGGCAGGTGCCGCAGGTATGCTATGTCGTACAAGCCATGATGTGTGGCGCCGTCGCCGCCGACCAGTCCGGCGCGGTCCAGCGCCAGGACGACGTCGGCCTTCTGGATGCACAGGTCATGGAATACCTGGTCGTAGGCCCGTTGGAGAAATGTGGAATATATTGCCGCCACCGGTTTCAGGCCGGCCCTGCTCATGCCCCCGGCCAGGCCCACGGCGTGCTGCTCGCAAATGCCGACGTCGTAGAACCTGTCGGGGAATTCCTCGCCGAACTTCGCCAGGCCCGTGCCGTCGGGCATTGCAGCCGTGATGCCGACTATGCGGCGGTCTTCGCGTGCCAGTTCGCAGAGCGCTTTCGAAAAAACGTCGGTGTATGATTGCTCGCCCCGGCCGAGATACTCCTTCATTAACTCGTCGTCTTCGGTCTTGACCCTGGCGGCGGAGTGGCTGTGATAGCGTGTCGGCTGGCGCACGGCCTGTTTGTGGCCGCGGCCTTTTTGGGTGAGAACGTGCAGCAGTTTCGGGCCCTCGCGGTCCTTGATGTTCTCGACTGTGCGGATGAGGTCCTTTATCCTGTGCCCGTTGACGGGACCGAAGTACTGGAAACCCAGTTCCTCGAAAAAGTAACCGGGTACGAGCCCCCGCGCGATAATCTGCTGCAGATGCAGCAGGCCCTTTTG
>JAUXGI010000019.1 GCA_030622295.1 Planctomycetota bacterium | reverse complement strand
ACCTGCAATTCTTTAATCCCCCCCAACGCCCCCTCGTCACTAACAGCAAAAAGGGTCTGACCCCTTTTGCTGTTATTGACGAGGGGGCGTTGACACGGAGAGGGGTTTTTGATAATTTCGGGAACCATTCCGAGTTTTCATGTCACCAATCAAAAGGGGGGAGCCGAGCATGGGGAGCCGGTTTGTTCATCTTCATACGCACAGTCACTACAGCCTGCTTGACGGTGCGTCAACGATAGACAATCTGGTGGAGGCGGCGGTCAGGGCGAAAATGCCGGCGCTGGCGCTGACCGACCACGGGAACATGTTCGGCGCGATGGAGTTCTACAAGAAGTGCCTGGCGGGCGGCATCAAGCCCATAGTGGGCTGCGAGGCGTACGTGGCGCCGGGCAGCCGCCTGGACAAGTCCGCGCGGGAAAACGAAGCGACATCACATCACCTGACACTTCTGATCCGTAACACAGAGGGCTATTACAACCTGCTGAAACTCTCTTCGGAAGCGTACCTCACCGGCTTTTACTACAAACCGCGCATTGACCGGGAACTGCTGAAGCAACACCACGCCGGGCTGATAGCGCTGAGCGGCTGCATGAGCGGCCAGGTGGCCCGCCTGATTATCGCCGGCGACATGGCGGGCGCGGAGCAGGCGGCGCTGGAGTACCGCGACATCATGGGCGAGGGCGACTTCTACCTGGAGGTGCAGGACCACGGCATCACAAACCAGAAAAAGATGTGCGCGGGAATGGTGGAACTCAGTAAAAAGACCGGCCTGCCGATCGTGTGCACCAACGACGTACACTACCTGAAACGCGAGGATTCCGAAGCGCACGACGCAATGCTTTGCATCAATACGGGCAAACTGGTCGAGGACCAGAAACGTCTCCGCATGCAAACCGACCAGATGTACTTCAAGAGCGTCAAGGAGATGCAGGAGTTGTTCCAGGGCATCGACGGCGCAATCGAGAACACGCTGGCGATAGCGAACAGGTGCAATCTGGAGTTGACTTTCGACGAGATGCACTTCCCGCGCTTCGACCCGCCTGAAGGCAAGACACAAGAGCAGTATTTTGAGGAACTGTGCCGCGAGGGCCTGCGGCAGCGGTTTCCAGAGCCGCCGCAGGAATACCTGGACAGGCTGGAATATGAGATTGACACCATCAAGAAGATGGGCCTGGCGAGTTACTTTTTAATCGTGTGGGACTTCGTGCGCTTTGCGCGCGAAAACGGCATACCCGTCGGGCCGGGGCGCGGCTCCGTGTGCGGCAGCCTGGTTGCATACTGCCTGCGCATAACGGGCGTTGACCCGATAAAGTACGACATCCTCTTCGCCAGGTTCATCGACGTCGACCGGCGAGAGATGCCGGACATAGACATCGACTTCTGCATGAACGGCCGCGAGAAAGTGATAGAGTACGTGCGCAACAAGTACGGGTCGGACTGCGTCTCGCAGATAATCACGTTCGGAACGATGGCGGCGCGCGGCGCAGTGCGCGACGTGGGGCGCGTGCTCAATGTCCCGCTGGCGGAGGTCAACACCATCGCGAAGAAAATCCCGCCGACCGGCTCAAGCCTGAAGGATGCCATCGCCTCAGACCCCGATTTGCGCACGCGCTACGAGAAGGAGCCGCGGATAAAAAAACTGTTCGATATATCGCTGCGGCTGGAGGGACTGGCACGCCATGCGTCCGTGCACGCGGCCGGCGTGATTATCGCCGACAGGCCCCTGACGGAATACATTCCCCTCTACAAGAGCCCTGACGGGGAAGTGACATCGCAGTGGGACATGAAGATGATCGAGGCGGCGGGCCTCCTGAAGATGGATTTCCTGGGCCTGCGCACGCTCACGGTGATGCACGCAACCGCCGAACTCCTGAAGCAGAACAAAGGGGTGGAGATGAATTTCTCATCCCTCCCGTTGAACGACGAGAAGACGTTCGCGCTGCTGTCGCGGGGCGAGACGAAGGGCGTCTTCCAGGTCGAATCATCGGGCTTTCGCGACCTTCTGGTGAAACTCAAGCCCGACTGCATCAAGGACATCATCGTGATGATAGCGCTCTACCGCCCGGGCCCGCTGGGCGGCGGCATGGTGGACGAGTTCATCCAGCGCCGTCACGGCCGCCGCAAGGTCGAGTACCTGCATCCCCTCATGGAAGGCCCCTTGAAAGAAACCCACGGCGTGATGGTCTACCAGGGACAGATAATGCAGATAGTCAACCAGATGGGCGGCATACCGATGGCGAAGGCGCTCTCGCTCATCAAGGCGATAAGCAAGAAACAGCACGACTACGTAGCCGGCATGACCGAAGAGTTCCTGCGGGGCTGCAAATCCAAAGGTGTCAGCGAAAAGATTGCGAAGGAGGTTTTCGAACTCATCACCTACTTCGCATCCTACGGCTTCAACAAGGGCCACTCCACGGCATACGGCCTGATAACCTACCAGACGGCATACCTGAAGGCCAATTACCCGGTGGAGTACATGGCGGCGCTGCTGACGTGCGATACGGGCAATTCCGACAAGATAGCCGAACATATAAAGGAATGCCGCAGGATGGGCATAGATGTGGTGCCGCCGCACGTGAACACAAGTGACGTCCGGTTCACCGTGGAAAACGACAGGATTCATTTCGGCCTGGTGGCGGTAAAGAACGTGGGCGCCAGGTCGGTGGAGGCCATCGTCGCGGCGCGCAAAGAAGGCGGCGAGTTCAAGTCGATATACGATTTCTGCGAGCGGGTCGACAGCAGGGCCATCAACCGCTCGACGGTAGAAAGCCTCATCAAGTGCGGCGCATTTGACTCGCTGGGGGCGCACAGGTCGCAACTGACGGCCGTGGCGGACCAGGCGCTGCAGTTCGGCGCGCGTGCACAGCAGGACAAGAGGTGCGGGCAGACGAGCATGTTCGGCGACTTCCAGCAGAACGCCGCAGGCCGGGTGAGTGAAGCGCTGCCCGGCGTCGAGGAATGGTCCGAGACAACACTCCTCAAGAACGAAAAGGAATCGCTGGGCTTCTACGTGACCAGCCATCCGCTGGCGCGTTACGAGGCGCTGATTCGGTGCTTCTCCAACATGACCGCCTCGGACATGCCCGGACTTCGCGACGGCAACACCATAACGATGGGCTGTACGATACACGGCGTAAAGCGCAAGGTAACACGCAAGGGCAAACCGATGGCCGTGGCGGAACTGGAGGACCTCAGCGGCAAGTGCAAGGCGATATTCTGGCCGGAAACCTACGAGAAATTCGCATCGGTCATAGACAACGATGCGGTGCTGTTCATCCGAGGCAAAGTCGACACGAAAGGTGAAGAGCCCAGCGTCATCGTATCCGAAGCCATCCCGATAGAGGAGGCCTACGAACGCCTGACCAGGCGAGTGACGGTACGGCTGAACTGCGTGGGGCTGGAAGAAGAGACATTAGAAGCGCTCAAAGAGATACTCTATGAAAACGCGGGCGAGTGCCCGGTGGTGCTCGACTTTCGTGAGGACGGGCAAAAGACATCCCTCATGGTTGACCGAAACCTGTTCGTCTCGCCATCGGAGAAACTGGTAGCCGCAGTCGACAACCTGCTGGGGTCCGGCTGTGTAGCCTTGAACTAGCCCGCATTTCTTACCACGAGAGAAAAGAGGCTCGGGGAACCATCCGCCCCGCCTTGCGGGATCGCCCTCGGCGGCTTCTTTCCTTTCGCGTTTCCTCTTCTCGAGCATTATTTCCGAGGTCATGCAAACCGGAAGTATAAGAGCGGCCAAGGGCCGCCGGGAAGGGTCTGACTCCCCGAGCCTCGCAGCATAAATGCAGCAGACAGGCGGGAAATGGCACGAAAGAACAATATCGAGGTCTTCGATTTCACCGGCCGCAATCTGGGCGAACTCTCACGCCTGACGCACGCCTACTTCACGGAGTTGCAGCAGTACGACGACGCGATTCACTTCGCCGAAGGATGGGAAACATATTACCGCCACCGGATGGAAAGCGGACTGGGCGCGCCGCACTTCTTCGTGCGGGGGTTGCGCATGGATAAAGAGGCCGTCGGGTTCATCATGTTCGGCTATCGTGACGAGCCGATGTGGCGCAAGCGACGCCGCGGCTACCTGTCCAACATATACGTGGTGCCGGCGCACCGGCGCAGGGGACTGGGCAACTTCATGGTCAAGGGAGCCCTGCAAACGCTCAGGCAGATGGACGTGGAAGTAGTCGAACTCGACGTCTACGTCACCAACGACACCGGCAGACGCTTCTGGGAATCCTTCGGGTTTTCCCCCTTCAAGCAACGCCTCCGCCTCAACATGACATAATCCCAACAGCAAACTGTCCCTTTAGGGGACAGTTTGGCGGGCGGGGGTGCTTTGACAGCGGAAAACGCTTGTGATATAAGTTCGGTTTTGGGCCTCAAAGAGGCCCTGTGTCTTTTTGCGAGGCCGAAGATGCGCATTTTTGTTACGAACGATGACGGAATCGACGCCGACGGGCTTGCGATGCTGCGTGAGGTCATGAGAGAGTTCGGCGAGGTGATAGTTATTGCGCCGGATAACGAGCGCAGCGCGGTGGGCCATTCTATTACTCTGGGACATCCGATTTGCTTTCGCAGGGTAATACGCGGGGGCGAGTTGTTCGGATACGCGGTGAGCGGCACACCGGCCGATTGCGTGAAACTGGGTTTCTGCGAGATATTGAAGGAGCCCGTGGACCTGCTGGTGTCTGGGATAAACCGCGGTTCGAATCTGGGGATAAACGCGTTTTACTCTGGTACGGTGGCCGCGGCGCTGGAGGGGACGGTGTTCAAGGTGCCTTCGATGGCGATTTCGGCGGATTCGTACGAAGACGTTTCATTCCCGGACGTGGGCAGGATTATGAGGGCCATCCTTCCCGAAATCCTGGAATGCCGCAAGGAGACGGGCTGGAATTTCCTGAACATCAACATTCCGAACCTGCCGCCGGAGAAACTGGTCGGGGTGCGCCCGGCACAAATGAACTGCAGCGGATTTGAAGAGAACTTCCAGAGACATGTAGACCCACGCGGCAACAGGGTGTACTGGATTACGGGGGGACTGACGCCTCTGGAGGAGACCGAAGGGGATGACACGCTGCTTATACGGCAAGGCTACGTGACGGTCGCCCCCATGAAACTCGACCTTACGGACCACGAGGTTCTGAAGAAGTTGAATACGCTGGACTTTTCCCCGAAAACACGTAAATAGTTCCTGTTGCGGAAAGTGGATTTTTGAATCAGGCATCTAAATCTGTCGGCTCGGGGAGTCAGACCCTCTCCCGTCGCCCGCCCGAGGCGGGCTCCTCCTCAGCGTCTGACCCCCTCGCCGCGCATTTTCCCAAGGGCGGTCAAAAAGGGACTTTCCGCAACAGGAACTAAATAGGAGGTATCACCACATATCCTGGGAGGACAGTACCATGAAGATTCAATGGCTTGGGCATGCGTGTTTTCTCATCACTACCGCCGACGGCGTAAAAATAGCGACAGACCCTTATGATTCCTCAATTGGCCTGAAGTTGCCGCCTGTGAGTGCCGATATAGTGACAACGAGCCACGGTCATTTCGACCATGCCGCCGTGAGCGAAATCCACGGCACACCCAAAGTCGTAAATTCCCCCGAAGGCCTTGATTACGGAAAGGTCAAGATCCGCGGAGTCGCCACGTACCATGACGAACACAAAGGCGCACAGCGCGGACCGAACATCATGTTCGTGATAAGCGCGGTCGATGACGGCGGCAGTATATCGGTATGTCATGCCGGGGACCTGGGACATCTGCTGACCCCGGAGATGGTGGAAGGATTGAAGGGATTGGACGTGTTCATGGTTCCCGTGGGAGGCACCTACACGCTGGACGCCGCGGGTGCCCGGAAGGTGGTCGACCAGATTGGCCCGCGCATCGTAATCCCGATGCATTACAAGATACCAGGGCTGTCGCTGGGCGTCGAGGGCGCGGACAAGTTCCTCGCCGGGCAGCAGGAAGTAACCAGGTTGAAGGAACTGGAGATAACCGGTCGAGATCTGCCCCCGAAGATGCGCATAGTCGTGCTTGAGCGGTCGGCCCCATAAACGGGGCAGGCCCCGGAGGAAGCGCACGGGGAAAGCGCAATCTGAAAAACGAGGGACCCAAGAGCAATGCCCAGAAAGACGCTGGAAGAACTGAATGAAGGCATGGTCACGGAAGAGGCGGTGCTGGACAACCTGGGCAACGTCGTGCTTCGGGAAGGTGTTGAACTGACCAGGACACTTATCCTGGCGTTGAAGAACCGCGGCGTCACGAGCATTTCCGCAGGCAGCGGCGGAGAGGAAGACCCGGAACAAGCCGGCCTGTCCAAACAGGAAAAGACGCGCATGCACCGGCAGGTCGATGAAAAGGTCGACCAAATGTTCGCAGGCCACAAGAACCGCCTGATGCGGGAACTTGCGGAGGCCGCGAAACGTTACCTCAAGAGAAAAATTAAATAGGCGGAATTATGGAACAGGAAGCAATAAAAGAAGTGCTCAAGCGCATAAAGGGTCTGCCGGCCCTGCCCGATACGCTGGCCGAGATGAACAAACTGGTCAGCAATCCGAACACCACGGCCCGGCAGGTGGGGCAGTTAATCGCCTCCGACCCTTCGGTGGCCACGAAGACCCTTAAGGTTGTGAACTCGCCGTTCTACGGTTTCCCCACACGCATAACCACGATAACACACGCAATAGTGATACTGGGCTTCAACACCGTGCGCACTCTGGTGCTGAGTTCCAGCGTCATGCATGCCCTGGGCAACAGGCACTGCAAGATATACAACAAGTCCTTCTGGAAGCATTGCGTGGCCACGGGCGCCGCCGCGAAGGTCCTCGCGCAGATACTCGGATACCAGGCGCTGGAAGAGTTCTTCATCGCCGGCCTGCTGCATGACGTCGGAAAGATAGTCATCGGCCAGTACCTTCAGAGCGAATATGACAAGATCGAGGATGAAGTATCCAAAAACGATTCACTGATGTATGACGCCGAGGATGAGGTGCTGCACGGCGTGACACATGCGGATATCGCCGGGGCGTTGTTCCGGATGTGGAACCTGCCCAAGGGGCTGGTGAAAAGCGTTACCTATCACCACACGCCGACGCTGGCGGGCGACGAAATGCGAATAACCAGCGTGCTGCACCTGGCCGACATAATGGCCCGCGCACTGCAGCTCGGCAACCCGGGCGACCGGAAAATCCCTGCGATTGACCCTCAGGCATGGGCGGAAACCGGCCTGAAGCCGGGTGACTTCGACCGCATCTTCACGCTTGCCGACAGGGAGACGAAGAAGGCCTCCATCTTCCTTGAACTAATTTGACCACCGCCGCAATTCGAACATTCCTTCCACAAGAAACCGTCTCACTCTTCATGTACCTTTACCGCAAGAGAAACACATGGACAACAACACAACACATACCCCCGACAAGGCGGAAAGCGAAATCCGTGCATTGCGGGAAGAACTGGAAACGCAGAAAGCGCTCTGGCGAGAACTGGTGGAAAGCGTGCCCGCCGGCGTGATGGTCCTGGACAGCAAAGGGGTCATACTCCAGTTGAACCGCAACGCCACCGGCATGTTCGACATCGAGGCGCGGAATTGCGTCGGCAGACACTACTCCGAGGTAGTACCCCGGGACGTCGGAGAGGCCTTCGACAAGGCACTCGCCGGGATTTCAAGAAACGGCTACGTAATCAACATGCCGCTGCGCCACTGGGTGGACAAGGCCATAGAGATAAACCTGGGCCTGAACGCCACACTGTTTGACGCAGACGGCAAGCCGAAGGTCGTCATTGTCTGCCACGACCGGACGGCCGTGACCGAACTGGAACGCCTGCGCACACTGGACATCCAGAAAACGGAGTCGGTCTCCCGAGCCGCTCACGAACTCAAGAACCCGCTCAGCGCGATAAAGGCATACTGCGAAGTCCTTGCTGAAATGTACGACCCCGACGATACGGAAACCGGCTTCGTCAAGGGCGTCAACGAAGAAACCGACCACACCCTCAGACTGCTCGCGGAACTCCTGAACGTCTCCACGATAGAATCCGGTCAACTGAAGCCATCCCTTGATGAAATAGACCTGGCGGACGTGGTGAGAAATACGCTCTACAGCATCGACATGACGAACACGAAGCATCGCCTGGTACTCCGCTCGGAGCAGGACATGCAGCCGATAGTCGGGGACGCCCTGATGCTCAGGGAAGTAATCACAAACCTGGTCTCCAACGCGATACGATACTCGCCCGACGGCGGCGATATTATCGTGCAAATCCGCCGGGAAGGCAGGGGCGTCAGATTTGACGTCATCGACCACGGCCTCGGAATTTCCAAAGAACACCTTGCAAACATCTTTGAAAAGTTCTATCGTGTCTATAATCCCGAGCACAACGACATCCCCGGCAGCGGATTGGGCCTGGCCATAGTGAAGGGCATGGTCGAAGCACACAGGGGAAGCATAACCGCGGAGAGCGCCCCCGGAGAAGGCTCAAAGTTCTCCGTGCTGTTGCCCGTCTCGCGGGCGTTTGATGAATTCGCGCGCGAGCAGTCCGCGATGGAACATCAGCCTTTCGCGTGACCGTTTCCACCGGGAGCAGGTCGGTCTATTTGAAAATTCAAACTTCGACGAGGAGCAACGTTAATGGACTCATTCGACTATCGCAACGGCACACTGTACTGCGAAGACGTCAGGGTACGGGACATAGCCGCGGAAGTCGGCACACCCGCCTACATTTATTCACGCGCCACCGTCGAGCACCACTACCGCCGGATAGAGGAAGCGTTTAACGCCGGCGCTCCGCTTATCTGCTACTCCGTCAAGGCCAACGGCAACCTGGCCATCCTGCGCCTGATGAAGGAGATGGGCTCCGGCTTTGACGTGGTATCCGGGGGGGAACTCTTCCGCACACTCAAGGTCGGCGGCGACCCCCGGAAGACAGTCTTCGCCGGTGTCGGCAAGACCGACCACGACATCCGCTACGCGCTCGAAGCCGGCGTCCTGGCGTTCAACGTCGAATCACTCGCGGAACTGGAGAACATCGAGCGCATAGCCGCCGACATGGGCCGCAAGGCCCCGGTCGTCATACGCGTGAACCCCGACGTCGACCCCAAAACACACACGCATATCACCACCGGCAAGGCGGAGAACAAGTTCGGTGTTGACATGAGGGTAACCGAAGAGATGATTGCGCGGATAGCCGGAATGACACACGTGAAACTCCTGGGTTTTCACTGTCACATCGGGTCGCAGATAACCGACATCGAGCCTTACGGCTTCGCCATAAGAAAAATGACGGCACTGTTCCAGAACTGCCGGAGGTCGTACCCGCTTGAGTATCTCAACATCGGCGGCGGCTTCGGCATCTACTACAGGGGAGACGAAGCAAGACCGGTGAAGGAGTTCGCCGAGCAAATCATGCCCTTCGTCAAAACGTCGAGGTGTAAACTCTTGCTCGAACCCGGACGGTTTATCGTCGGCAACGCGGGCATACTCGTCACGCGGGTCCAGTACGTCAAGATCTCCGGCGCCAGGCGCTTTCTCATCTGCGACGCCGGAATGAACGATCTCATGCGTCCCGCGCTTTACAACGCCTTCCACAGGATCTGGCCGGTGGAAGGAAACGGCGGGCCCGACACCGCCGCCGAGAATCTTTCCCCGGCGGACGTAGTCGGGCCGATATGCGAGTCCGCGGACTACTTCGCCCGGGAAAGGCCCCTTCCCCCCGTAAAGAGGGGCGACCTCCTGACCGTATTCAGCGCCGGTGCCTACGGGTTCAGCATGAGCAGCAACTACAACTCTCACCCCAGACCCCCCGAGGTGCTCGTCGAAGGTGACTCCTGGCGAACCATCAGAGCGCGCGAAACCTATCAGGACCTGATCCGCGGCGAAGAAGCTGAAGATTGACAAAACACCTCGCCGAAGGTAACCTCTTGCACATTCAGACCGTCCTTTATCGTCCGGGAGACGCACACACCATACAGCCATCTGGAGGATCAATCATGACTCTGTTTCGGCCGCGATTCACCCTT
>JAUXGI010000183.1 GCA_030622295.1 Planctomycetota bacterium | reverse complement strand
GGCTTGGACCACGTTGCGCACACGCTGCAGAACGCCATCAGGCAGGGCCGCGTGGGCCACGCGTACCTCTTCTGCGGCCCCCGGGGCATCGGCAAGACGTCCATGGTGCGCGTCTTCGCCACGGCGCTCAACTGCGAGAAGGGCCCCGCCGATGAACCATGCGGCGAATGCGACTCCTGCGTGAGAATCCACCGCGGCGACGACATCGACGTCATCGAAATCGACGGCGCGTCACACACCGGCGTGGACAACGTCCGCGAACTCCGCTCCAACGCCATCTATGCGCCGGCGCGCTCGCGCTACAAGATATACGTCATCGACGAAGTCCACATGCTCAGCAAGCCCGCGTTCAACGCGCTGCTCAAGACGCTCGAAGAGCCGCCGGAGCACGTGAAATTCCTCTTCGCCACCACCGAGCCGCAGAAAGTCCTGGAAACTATCCAGTCGCGCTGCCAGCGCATTGACCTTCCGCGCATCTCGGCCCGCGACATCACCAAAACCCTCAAACGCATCTGCGAAAGCGAAAAAATCAAGGCATCCGACAAGGTCCTCGGCTACATCGCGCGCAACGTCCGCGGAGGAATGCGCGATGCGCTTTCCATACTCGACCAGGTCATCGCGTACTGCGGCGACACGGTTGAAGAAGAGGCGGTCTACAGGATGATGGGCTCCGTGCCCGTGGAGACCCTGCGGCAGTTGGCTTCATTCTTCGCGAAGGGCGACACGAAATCCGCATTGCAAACAATAAATACGCTCTTCAATGACGGCAAGGACCCGGGCGAGATACTCGACGCGCTGTCGAACTACCTGCGGGATTTGCTGGTGCTGAAGACGTGCGGCGTCGACGGCGGCCTGCTGGTCACCACGGCCGAAGCCGACGAAACGATGCGCTCACATGCACAACGCTTCCCCGCCGATACGCTGCTATACATGCTCCAGATACTCGGGGAGACGCGCAGCAAACTGAAATTCATCGAAAACCAGCAGATACTGCTGGAGGTGGCGGCGGTGCGCCTGTCGCGCTGGGAGGAGTTCGAATCGTTCGACGACGCGCTCAGCCGCCTCGCCGGGGGCAACCGGGCCGATTCAACATCTAAGATTCAAGACTCAAGAGAAAAGGTGAGTGCTCGGCCCGCAGCCGCCAGTGCGGCAGAAAGAGAAGCGCCCGCCTCCCCCCCGATTCACAGGATCGAAGAGCCGGAGCAAAAGTTCGAGTTCGCACAGACCTCGGAGGCGGAGACATGGAACAGGGCCGTGGACCAGTTGTTCAAGAAGCGGGGCTTTCTGGCGGCGGCCCTGGCACAGGGGCAACTGATTTCATTCAATGACGGTGAGGTCATGCTGGGTTTCCCGCCGGAAGCGCGCTTTCACATGGAACAGTTGCAGGACGCTTCGAAGCGGAACGAGGCGGAGGATGCGCTTGGAGAGATTACCGGCAAGAAGATAAGCCTGAAGTTCAAGCCGCTCGAGCCGGGCCCCATCCCTCCCAAAGCGGTGAGCGAGGCCGCAGCCCCGGAAGCCGCACACCACAACACGCGCCGACGAAACCCGCCGCCCATCGTGAAACGCGCCATCGAACTGTTCGACGGCGAAATAGTAGACTGAGGCGGCTTTGCCGCCGTTTCACGTGTCGGGTGATTCGTTGCAACATTGAACCTGAAACCTGAAACCGCTTTGCTTTTTGCTATTTGCTTTTGGAGAGACGACATGCCGAAAGGATCAGGCGGCCTGGGAGACCTGGGCAACATAATGAAGCACGCGCAGAAGATGCAGAAGGAGATGGCGAAGATTCAAGAGGACCTGAAGAGCCGCGTGGTCGAGGGAAAGGCCGGCGGCGGGATGGTCACCGTGAACGTGAACGGCGCCCAGGAACTCCTTGCCATCAAGATTGAGGAAAGCGCCCTGGAAGACCGTGAATTGCTCGAGGACCTTGTCGTCGCCGCCGTACGCGAGGGGATGCGCAAGGCAAAGGACATGGCAAACAGGGAGATGAGCAAACTTACCGGCGGGCTGAACCTGCCGGGCCTTATCTGACACAATGCGCCAGTGAAAGATTTGGAGGATTGTACGATGAGAGACGGCATCAAATCTTTACGGGGGATATTAGTCATCGTGCTGCTGATGGGGATTGTGGCGGCGTTGTCCGACTGCGCGCTGACGGAAGTTGCGTCTTCCGACACCGGCGGACGGGATACCACCAACCCAGAACCACTTTTCGCAATCGGAAATGAAAAAGGCGAGCCCACCGGGGAAGAATCGGACATAATTGCGCCGGGCTGGGAGGAATGTCCCGTCGCACCCGCATGGGACAGAATCAGCGACAAGGAATCGCCCTACAGCAGGCGGGAAAAAGACCCCCGCAATTGCTATTCCAAGGCAGTGCCCGCGCCGGACGGAGGCATATACCTGTTCACCAGCGGACTTGTCGTCGGCCAGGGAAACCGCCACGTCTGCGTGGAACATTATGATAAGGACCTCCATTTCGTCACCAGCCCCGACCTCGGCCTTCGTCTGCTCGGTTTTTCACCCTACGTGGGAGATTACTCTGTCCACATGTTCGACGTCATGCAGTCCGGCGAGGATTATTACATCGCATTCAACTGCTGGAAACCTCGAAAGCCCGCCGGCATATTTTTAATGAAATATGACAAACACCTCAAGCCCCTTTACGAGCGGCCCGTATTCATGGACCATGGGAAAGGCCCCGCGTTGGTTGAGGTGGACGGCAAGATCTATATTCTATACCGACATTCATACAAAGACGACAAGAACAAGCGCCGATACGACATATTCAAAATGACCATTGTTGAAAAACGGCAAAAAATCGACGAGAAGGACCGTTTCTTTGTCCACAGAATTCACCGCGAAAGGCTGCATGTAAACAGCAGGGAGGGCAGCCCGGATCCCAGCCTGCCTTCCGTTGTCTTCCACGCACAACGCCGGGAATTCTGCCTCGTTTACAACCTGGGCAAGCAAACAAAACTCTGGGGCGACCATTACGCCCATATCTTCAGCGAGAACTGGGAGAAGAAAGGCAAAGCGGTAAACCTGTCTGATTCCGTCCGGGCGCTCAAGCATATAGACAATCACGACGCCGGTGTTCCCCACGTTACTGTTCACAAAGACCAATATATCTTCGCCACCGATGGCATGTTCAAAATCGGCGGCAAACCTCATCTCCCCAACAGCATCAGCGCCGTGCTGCTGAAATATGACGCGGACCTCAAGCAACTCGCAGCAAAGCCGATTTATTGCAAGAACACACGCAGGGATAACAAGACAATTCCGAAAAACCTCATAGCCAATCAAATATTCAACTATGGAGACGGTCTGGCCTTCATCGGCGTTATTTCACACAGCGGAGCGCTGCTCTACAAGATGGACGGCAACCTCAAAGTCGAATCCATAACGCTGCTCAAAGGCGGCATACCCAAAAAGGCCGAACTCTTTATCGACGCCGACACGATTGAATCATACCCGCCCAAGGGCATACTGGGCTATTCACAGGTGCTCACCGTGCCCGTAAACAACCGCGGACTGGAGAGAGCCAACAGCGTCTTCAACGTCGAAATGTATTATCAGAACAAAAAGGTGGCCTCCGCCGTCATCAACAAGTCCTTATCCTTTGCCCACCAGCGGATCGCCAACCTGACCTGGACTGTGCCGGAAAATGTCGATCAGGAGGAAATCGAGGTACAGATTAAAATCGACCCGGAAGAAAAAGTCGATGATTTCTTCCGCGACAATAATACCATCACCCTCAAAATCCCCGTCTGGGACAAGGGCATGGTACGCGGTTACGTCCAGGACGGCTCGCTCGGCATCATCAACTGGCTGCCGCTCGAAGGCGCCAGAGTCACGCTGACCATGAACGGCTACAACGTCACGACGACGACCGACAACATCGGCGGGTACGAATTCGAGCGCGTGCCATACGGAGAGTACCACCTGAAAATTGAAAAGGTAAATTACAACACACTGGAAGAAGACCACACCCTCGCC
>JAUXGI010000382.1 GCA_030622295.1 Planctomycetota bacterium | reverse complement strand
TGCTGCGTTGATAGGCCTACAGCAAGCCCGCCATCGGAACGAGGTGATACGCCAGCAGGAGCGCGTACATGCCAGTGATGCCGATGGTGGCGACGCGCGCGACTATGAAGTTTTTGTGCGTCAGCAGGACGAATAACCCCGCCACCGTGAGCACGTACTTGATTATCAGGAAATGCAGCGTGCCGAAACTCAGCGCGAAGTTCATGATGGGGTTTACTTCGGTCGCCCCCCGGTTCAGATGATAAATGGTAAAGACCGCGTCCGCGGCACAGAGCAGGAAGATTGCGACGACCGCGCCGTAAGCGCGCGCGCTGTAGCGGTCAACATAATAGTTCTTCTGCGCATCTGTCGCGCGGCGGCTCACCCGCCTGTTGCCGAAAAATACGTAGCGGCTGAGAAGGCGCGTCGGCTCCCGCCTGCGGTCCGGTGCCTTCCGCCTGTCATTCGATTTCGAGACTTCTTCTTCAGTCGAATTTGTAAGACGCTTTTCCAAGTTGTCCCTTTCTGTAGTCACGCCAACCTCGCCATATCCACTTCAACGCCTCGATTCTGTTCTTCCCCGGCGAGCGCAGTACCGACAGGACGTTAAGCGCAAGCACCCACGCCGCGCGCGCGAACCCGGGCGCTCCATGACCGCGTTTTCGCGCCAGGAGCAACTGGTTGCGCATCCCGTAATAGAACTGAAGCGGCGACCGCCGTCCTCCGCCCGACGCCGCACCCTTGTGGTATACCGGCGCGTCGGGACAATACAGCACGCGGTATCCCTTCTCACTCGCGCGAAGGCAGAAGTCGACTTCCTCGAAGTAGCAGAAGAACTCCTCGTCGAGCAACCCCACGCCTTCAACAAGCGATGCGCGCATCAGCATCGCACAGCCGTTGACGGCGTCGCGCTTGCATAACTCGGAGTACTGTCCGGTGTCCTTCTCACGGTAACCGATTTGCCTCACGCGGCCCGTGCGAAGATTCACCGATACGCCGACCGATTCGAGCATTATCGGATCGTCGGCAAAGAGCACCTTCGCGCCCACAACGCCGATGTCGGGCGCGCTCTCCGCGGCCGCAACGAGCATGGATACGGTATCGTCCTCGACGGTCGCGTCGTTGTTCAGCAAAAAGAAATACCCGGCCCCCGCATTACGCAGATGCCGGAAGGCCGCGTTGTTGCCGCCGGCGAAGCCGACGTTCTCCGGCAGTTCCAGTATTCCGGTATTCGGGAATTCCTCGCGGATTCTTTGAGGCGAGCCGTCGGTAGAGCCGTTATCGACCACCAGCGCCTTTATCTTCTCGTACGATGAAGACTCAAGCGATGCGAGGCACTCCAGCGTGTCTTCACATCGGTTCCAGTTGACGACGATGACATAAACCAGCGGCTCGGACATGGCGTACCTGGAAAAAAGGGGTAAACCTTTCCCTGGTTTACCTGACGACGCAGGGGCCTTCGGAGTACATCGTCAGCAGGGGGCACTCCCGGCATACCTTGCGGTATTTGCCGGTGAACATCTCTTGGCGCAGTTGCTGATATTTCCTGCCGTTCCAGATTTCTTCGAACGGCTTTTCCTTCAGGTTGCCCATGTTCAGTTCCCGCGGCGCTACGCAGCACGGGAAGACCGACCCGTCCGGCTCGACCTTGAGGTACATCGCGGACTGGTAGCAGATTCGCGGGTAGCGCCTGATTATCTCTTCCGGCAGGTAGTCGAGTTTGAATATTTTGAAACCTTTCCTGCCGAACTGGTAGACGCGAGGCTTGCCGAGGCCGACGTGGAGGTTTATCTTGCAGCGCCTGGCGGCCTCGATGGCGCGCTCGACCTGCGCCTCTATTTCCTCGTCCGGCACATTGCCGAACGCGTCCCACTCCTTCAATTCCGGGAAGTTTATCAGCAGTTGCTGCAACGCGACCGTGTTCACGCCCAGGCCCGCCACGAACTCCACGTACTCCGCCATCCTGTCGTAATTGATTTTCATCACGACGGCGCTGGTCATCAACTCGATGTTGTCCGCGGTAGT
>JAUXGI010000277.1 GCA_030622295.1 Planctomycetota bacterium | reverse complement strand
GAACCGCCTTTTTTAACAAACTGGGACTTTAATCGGACTGGAACGGATTAACTGACTGATATAACAGGGACTTTTATCGGACGTGTAGCGGATATTATCCGATAAAGTCTCCCTCCCTTCGGTTCCCCTCGCGTTGCTCGGGACAGGCGGGATAAACGCTCGGAGTCCCTGTTCCTTTGCTGTTTCTCGCTTGAATGTTTGGTTCATTCCGAATAACATACCTCATTCGAAAATGTAGCGGAAACCTTTGACCCTCATTTCTCACCACAGAGGCCACAGAGGTCACAGAGGAACATATATTATAACGTATTGCGTAAAACGAGCCTTTGAGGCGGCTCTACATATCGTGTTGTGGGCTGTTGGCAAGTTTTAATATGTTTTTTCTCTCTGTGTGCTCTGCGTGCTCTGTGGTTTTTGTCTGGGAGAAATGCAGTTTGTGTCGATTTTGCTGGACATAGCCTACGGCGCGGGACTGGCCGCGGCGTCGCCTTACCTGGCGTTCAAGTTGCTGACGGACAGGCGCTGGCGAAAGGGGGCTCGGCAGCGCCTCGGTAAAATCCAACCGCGCCGGGGCGACGCCCCGTGCGTCTGGATTCACGGGCCATCCGTTGGCGAGATACTCGCCGCGAAGCCGCTTGTGACGATGCTGAAAGAGCGCATGCCCGAATGGGACATTGCCCTCTCGGCCACCACCCCCGAAGGCCGCGCACAGGCCGAAAAGCACTACGGCAATCACCCCTTCCTGTTCCCGATGGACCTCACCTGCACCGTGGGGCGGGTGCTGGACAGGGTCCGCCCGGACTGCGTCGTGTTGATGGAGCGCGACCTCTGGCCGAATTTCCTGTCATCCCTGCGCAAACGCGGCATACCCGTTCTCGTCGCGAACGGCATCGTCAGCGAGAGCATGGTCCGGCGATTCCGCCTGCTCAACGCGGTCTCGCTGGGGAAGGCGGCGCGCAGGCTGCTCGGCCCGGTGAACGCCTACTGCGTGCAGAGTGAACTTTACGCTTCACGACTGAAAGATATGGGCCTGGCAAAAGAAAAAATCTGCGTGACCGGCAGCATGAAATATGATAATCTCTGTGATTCCTTTCCTCCGGAAAAACAGGCGTCGCTCAGGCGATTGCTGCAACTGGAGGAGCGCGACGGGCTGCTCGTCGCGGGCAGCACGCACCCGGGCGAAGAAAAGGTCGTCCTCGATGCTTTTGCGAAACTCAGGCGCAAATATGACAACCTTCGCCTGGTGATAGTCCCCCGGCACATCGACCGCGCGGCGGAGGTGGAGCGCGCGATAGCCGAGGTGGGCTATCCGCACATCCGCAAGACCGCCCTTGACGCAAAGGAGAGCCTTGAGGCGTCTTTGAAAGACACCGTGGTGATTGTGGATACCATTGGAGACCTCCTGGGTTTTTATTCAATCGCGTCGGCGGCGTTCGTCGGCGGCAGCCTGACGGACAGGGGCGGCCAGAACATGCTGGAGCCGGCGGCGCTGGGCGTGCCGACACTCTTTGGCCCCCACGTGAAGAACTTCCAGGACAGCGCCGATTTGCTGCTGAGCCTTGACGGCGCGAAGACGGTCAGGGACACCTATGAACTGACCGCTACGCTGGACTTCCTGCGCGACAATCCTGTAAAGAGCGCGGACATGGCGGGGCGCGGGCGCGAGGCCGTGTTAAGCAAGTGCGGGGCCACGGAAAAGACGTTTGACAAGTTGCGGCAAGTCCTGGCGGAAACAGAAGGTTCCTGCGATAAGGTATGATCCTGTTTTCTTGCCGCAAATCGGCCAATGCGAATAGTTGAGGAACATTTTTGATAAGGAGCAACGGATGACAACCTTTACATCTGAATCGGTGGCGGAAGGCCACCCCGACAAACTTGCAGACCAGATAAGCGATGCGGTGCTCGACACCATTATAGAGTGTGACAAGAATTGCCGCGTTGCGTGTGAGACCATGGTCACGACCGGGTTGGTGCTGGTGGCGGGCGAAGTCACGACCGAATGCTACGTGGACATTCCGCAAATCGTGCGCGATGTGGTTCGCGACGTAGGCTACACCGACCCCGAGACCGGTTTCCACTACGAGACCTGCGCCATCCTGACCTCGATAGACAAACAGTCCCCCGACATCGCCCTGGGCGTGAACGGGCGCGAGAACCACGAGATGGGCGCGGGCGACCAGGGGCTGATGTTCGGCTATGCCTGCAATGAGACGCCGGAGTTGATGCCGGCGCCCATCATGTACTCGCACAAACTGATGATTGAACTGGCGAAACTCCGCAGGAGCGGCGAGTTGTCCTACCTGCGGCCCGACGGCAAGTCCCAGGTCACGGTCGAATACGACAACGGCAGGCCCGTTCGCATCCCCGCCATCGTGGTCTCGGCGCAGCATGATCCCGATGCAACGCCCGAAAGGATATACGAAGATGTGAAAAACATCCTCGTACCGAAAGTAATCCCGGAGGAATTGCTGGACAAGGATACGAAGTATTACGTCAACCCGACGGGGAGATTTGTCGTCGGCGGTCCCGTCGCCGACTGCGGCATGACGGGGCGCAAGATAATCGTGGACACCTACGGCGGCATGGGCGGCCACGGCGGAGGCGCCTTCAGCGGCAAGGACCCGTCAAAGGTCGACCGCACGGCCTCGTACATGGCCCGCCACATCGCCAAGAACATCGTGGCCGCGGGGCTGGCCGACAGGGTTGAACTCCAGGTGGCATACGCCATCGGCGTGGCGGACCCGCTGTCGATAGAGATTGATACCCACGGCACAGGCAAGGTTGACGAAGGTAAACTCGTTGAAGCCATACGCGAACTGTTTCCGCTGAAACCCAAGGCCATGATTGAATACCTCGACCTGCTCAGGCCCATCTTCCAGAAGACCGCGGCATACGGGCACTTCGGGCGGACCGAACCGGAGTTTACCTGGGAGAAAACGGACAGGGTCGAGGACCTCAAGAAGGCCGTCGGCCTCTAAACCGCATTTCTCGCAAGCGCAATGTAGGGAACGGGCTTTATCCGCCTGAGGCGGATTCCGGGACGG
>JAUXGI010000330.1 GCA_030622295.1 Planctomycetota bacterium | reverse complement strand
GCCAGCGTCTGACCCCCTCGCCTGAGGGGTTTTGTCAGAGGCTCCGAGTAAGTAGGACCACGAACTATTTTCAGGTTTTTCGCGTCGGTATTTTGATTTTGTTTTTCTTTGCGAATTTGACGGCCTGGAGATAGCCGGCGTCCGCATGGCGTGCGATGCCGCTGCCCGGGTCGTTTGTGAGGACGCGGTTGAGCCTCTGCGAGGCGTCCCTGGTGCCGTCGGCGACGACCACCATGCCGGAGTGCTGGGAGTACCCGATGCCCACGCCGCCGCCGTGATGCATGCTGACCCACGTCGCGCCCGAGGCGACATTGAGCATGCCGTTGAGCAGCGGCCAGTCCGCGACCGCGTCGCTGCCGTCGCGCATGCCTTCGGTCTCGCGGTTGGGCGAGGCCACCGAGCCGCAATCGAGATGGTCCCTGCCTATGACCACGGGGGCCTTGATTTTTTTCTTCGCGACCATCTGGTTTATCCTCTCGCCGAACTCGGCGCGCTCGCCGTAGCCCAGCCAGCAGATTCTCGCCGGCAGGCCCTGGAACCGCACCTTTCCCCGCGCCAGGTCAATCCATCTGCACAGCGCCTTGTTCTTCGGGAACAGTTCCTTGACGACCTTGTCGGTGGCGTAGATGTCCGCGGGGTCGCCGGAGAGCGCCACCCAACGGAACGGCCCCCTGCCGCTGGAGAACAGCGGGCGGATATACTCGGGCACAAAGCCCGGTATCTCGAAGGCGTCCTCGACGCCGGCCTTCAAGGCCTGGCCGCGGATGTTGTTGCCGTAGTCGAAGACAACCGCGCCGTAGCGCTGCAACTTGAGCATTCCCCCGACGTGCCGCGCCATCGATTCCATCGCCCGCTTTTCGTATTCCTTCGGATCCTTCTTGCGCAACGCGGCGGCCTTCTTCAGCGCCATGCCGTGAGGCACGTAGGCGAGCGCGTCGTGGGCGCTGGTCTGGTCGGTAACAATGTCGGGGACGATCTGCCGGGATGCGAACTCCGGGATTACCTCCGCGGCATTGCCCACCAGGCCTATCGAGAGGGGTTCTTTCTTCGCCATTGCGCCCCGCGCCATCTTGATGGCCTGGCCGAAGGAGTCGGCAAGGACGTCCAGGTAGCCGGTCTCGAGTCTGCGCTTGATGCGCGCCTCGTCAACCTCGACCGCCAGGCAGACCGCCCCGTTCATGGTCGCGGCCAGCGGCTGAGCGCCGCCCATGCCGCCGAGTCCCGCGGTAAGGATGAGTTTGCCGCCGAGGTCCCCCTTGAAGTGCTTTTCCGCGACGGCGGCCAGCGTCTCGTAAGTGCCCTGGACGATGCCCTGCGTGCCAATGTATATCCACGAACCGGCGGTCATCTGGCCGTACATCATGAGGCCGGCCGCTTCCAGTTTGTGGAAGTGTTCCCACGTGGCCCAGCGTCCGACGAGGTTTGAGTTCGCTATAAGTACCCTCGGCGCATACTCGAACGTCTTGAAGACGCCGACCGGCTTGCCTGACTGGACGAGAAGCGTCTCGTCGGCTTTCAGTGTTTTCAGGGATGCAACAATGGCATGGAAGAATTTCCAGTTTCTCGCGGCCTTGCCCGAGCCGCCGTAGACGACGAGGTTCTTCGGGTCCTCGGCGACATCGGGGTCAAGGTTGTTCATGAGCATGCGCATGGCGGCTTCCGCGCCCCAGGTCTTGCAGGTGCGCTTCAAGCCGACAGGCGCCCTGACAGGAGTGTATTTTGCCTTACTGCTCATTCGGCTTCTCCAATATCCGTCAAACGACGATGGGACCGATAACGCCTTCTACGGCCATTATCAGTTCCCGGGAGCGAATCAGGGTAACAAGTTCATAGATGTCATCGCTGAAAACGCGGTCTGCCGTAATCTTCGGGACGCGCGAGCGTATGATTTCGTGTGCCGTCTCAATGGCACGGCCGGAGCGGAGCGGCCGCGCGAATTCAAGCCCCTGCGCCGCGGCGAGGAGTTCAATGGCCAGCACCCTCTCGACGTTGTCAACGACGGAGCGGCATTTTCTCGCCGCAATCGTGCCCATGCTCACATGGTCCTCGCGGTTGGCCGATGTCGGTATCGAGTCGACGCTGGCCGGATGCGCCAGCGACTTGTTTTCGGATACGAGCGCCGCCGCGGTCACCTGTCCCATCATGAGGCCGGAGTTAAGCCCGCTGCCCTCGGTCAGGAAGGCCGGCAGGCCGCTGAGGTCCGGGTTTACCATGTGCTCGATTCGCCGCTCGGAAATGCTTGCTATCTCACTCATGGCAATACAGAGAAAATCCATCGCAAGGGCGATTGGCTCGCCGTGGAAGTTTCCGCCGGAGAGCACCAGGTCGCGCTCGGGGAAGATGATGGGGTTATCGGTGACGGAGTTTATTTCCGTGCTGAGGACGGCGGCGACATAGTGGTATGTGTCACGGACGGGGCCGTGTACCTGCGGGGCGCAACGAAGGGAGTAGGCGTCCTGTATTCTGGGGCAGTCGCGGTGCGATTCGGCTATTTCG
>JAUXGI010000213.1 GCA_030622295.1 Planctomycetota bacterium | reverse complement strand
CGGGGCGGGAGGGGTCTGACTCCCCGAGCGCGAAAAAGTACTTTCCGCAACAGAAACTACTTACACCTTTGACGATGGAGGGCAAATAGACGTGGCTGCGCAACAGGTGGATGCGGGGTCCGATGTGCGTAATCCAAGAAACAGTCAGACTCCTTTTCCCTGTGCTGGAACCCCTTTGTCACATATGGCCTGCACTTTCGAAAAAGCCCCCCCCCCTTTTCGGGCCAAAAAAGCCCCCCCCGTCAATGGGACGCCGGGATCACCCCAATGCAAGCATCGGGGACGTGGTGGTCATCCCTCAGCGGGGGGCTTTCTCTTCGGGCCGGCAAGAACTTGTGGAAGCCTGGTCGGGAAGAAAGCGCGCAAATGCTGTTCCAACGCTGCGCGCTTCCGGTCGGATTGGCGGGAGATGTGTTCCAAGGCACAGGCTGGTAATGCCTTACAATCTTGGAGGAAAGAGTGCCGGCTGGCTGCAAAGCGGCGGAAAAATTTGTGGTTTGCAACAAATGCGTATGATTCCGGTCGGAGTGGCGATATGTAGCGCAAATTTTACATCCCATACCGCGAGTCTCCGGCTTTCGACACCCATAAAAGGGGACAGTCCCCTTTATTTATTCATGAGGCTTGTAACTTACTATGACATGGGATGTTGCGGTGCATTTTTCGAAAAAAGGGGACTGTCCCCTTTTACAAGGGGTGTCTTACTTGACGAGGGTGATTCCGTAGCGTTTGATTTTGTTGTATACGGATTTCTCGCTGATGTCGAGTATTTCCGCCGCCTTTTTCTTGGAGCCGTCTACGGAGGCGAGCGTCTGCATTATGGCGAGACGTTCTATCTCACTCAGTGACCTGCCGACGCCCACGGGGATTTCCGTTGATGCGGACCTGATGTTGCGCAGGTGGGGGGGCAGGTCGTTCTGAGTAATAATCCCGTTCTTCGACATGATGGCGGCACGCTCAACGACGTTCTCCAGTTCGCGTACGTTGCCGGGCCAGTCATACGCCAGCAGCGCCTGCATCGCGTCGGGGGAGAGGCCTTCGATTTGCTTCCCTACCCTCGGTGCCAGTTTGCCGAGGAAGTGTTCCACCAGGATGGGTATGTCGTCTTTTCTTTTCCGCAACGGCGGCAGGACGAGCGCCACGACGTTGAGCCGGTAGTACAGGTCTTCGCGGAAACTGCCGTCTTTGATGCACTGCGCCAGGTCATTGTGCGTTGCCGCGATGACACGGACATCGACCTGTATGGTTTGTGTCCCTCCCACGCGCTCGAAGTATCTGTCCTGCAGAACCGCCAGCAGTTTTGCCTGCAACTCTATGGGCATGTCTCCTATCTCGTCGAGAAATATCGTGCCGCGGTCGGCCAACTCGAACCGTCCGATGCGCTTGGCGATCGCTCCTGTAAACGCGCCCTTTTCATGGCCGAAGAGTTCCGATTCCAGCAGTTCGCGCGGTATCGCGGCGCAGTTCACCTTTACGAACGGCCGCTCTTTTCGCTTCGAACGGTAGTGTATGGCCCGCGCGACCATCTCCTTGCCGGTGCCGGTCTCGCCGTAAACGATGACGTTCGAGTCGGTGTCCTTGACCATCTCAATGGTCTCGAAGACCTCCTTCATGTTGCCCGCGTAGCCGATGAGGTTCTTGTCTTCAAAGCGGCGGGTGAGGTGTGTCTTGAGGCGCAGATTCTCGCCGACCAGGCGGTATTTCTCCATCGCGCGCGAGGCCTGCGTTTGCAGTTCGGCGAGTTTGAACGGCTTGGTGATGTAGTCGTACGCCCCCAGTTTCATCGCCTCCACGGCGTTGTCTATGTCCCCGTGCGCCGTGATGACTATCACCTCGATGTTCTTGTTGAAGTACTTGATGAGGCGGAGCAGTTCCAGGCCGTCAATGCCGGGCATGCGGATGTCAGTGATGACAACCGCCACGGGCGTGGTCTCCACTATGCGGAGTGCGTCTTTGCCGTTGTGGCAGGTTATTATGTTGGGGAACTTGCCGCGGAGTTTTTCCGTTATGAGACGAACGGTGCCGGCGTCGTCGTCCACCACGAGTATGTTTTCACGGGGTCCGTTGTCAGGTGCCATCCCTAAAACCTCCATTGTCCCTCAGTCCGTGCCGCTTTCCTGTCACCGTGACTTTGTCCTCAGGGCAATCAGGACTGCCGGGATTGCCACAGAACAGCCGTAGCATGAGCATGGGTGTTATCGGTCTTTGGGAGCCGTTTCTTGCTGCATTTCTTCGTGTCTCTCACCCGCCGGGCGTACCCCACGTGCACACGCCCCGTCACATGCTGGTTGCGGGTCTATTTTCATTGACAAGTCGCTCCCGTGCGGTTAATATGCCGGCCAATTTTCCCAAAGGGGGCAATCGTGTCCTCGCAGTAATGGAAACGTGCAGCGCTGTACGAACGCTGCGGGGCGGACTCGTGAATTTACCGGCAACACGCATATCGGGGGGAGGCGATGGATTTTGACCTCAACGAAGAGCAAATCGCCATGCGCGAGATGGCGAGGGATTTCGCGGAGAAGGAGATAGCGCCGCTTATCGAAGAGGATGAAAAGGAGCACAGGTTCCGCCCGGAACTCGTCAAGAAGATGGCGGAACTTGGCTTCTTCGGGTGCGTCATACCCGAGGAATACGGGGGCAACGGCGCCGGCCACCTGGCCAGCGTCATCTTAACCGAGGAGATAGCCCGGGTCAGTGCCTCGTGGGGCCTGCCCTTCAACGTGCAGACGATGGGCCCCGGCACGACCATCGTGAGATGGGGCACGGAGGAACAAAAGCAGAAATATGTGCCGGCCCTGGTGAACGCCGAGACGCTCGGCTGCTTCGCCATCACCGAGCCGAACACTGGCAGCGACGTGGCGTCGATGGAGACGTATGCGGTCGAGACGGACGATGGTTTCGTCCTCAACGGCTCAAAGACCTGGATATCCAACGCACATGTCGCCGACGTCGGTATCGTATTCGCATATACCGACAAGAAGGCCGAGCCTAAATACAGGGGCATCTCCGCTTTCATCGTGGACTTGAAGAATACGCCCGGGATAGAGTCCCGACCTATTGAGACGAAACTCGGCCTTTTCTGCGCGCCCACCGGCGAAATCGCTTTTGAAGACGCGAAAATCCCCAAAGACTCCCTGCTGGGCAAGAAGGGCGGGGGCTTCAAAATCTGCATGAGCATGTTGGACTGCACGCGCCTGTCCAGCGCGGCGCGGGCCGTGGGAGTGGCGCGGGGCTGCCTGGAGGAGTCCGCGAAGTACGCCCTGGAGCGAAAGCAGTTCGGCCGTCCCATCGCGGACTTCCAGATGATTCAGGACCAACTGGCGCGGATGAAGGTGGAAGAGGACACGGCAAGGCTGCTCGTATGGCGCGCTGCCTGCAAGAAGGACAGGGGAGAACGCAACACACTGGAAGTCTCAATGGCCAAGTACGCCGCCGCGGAAGCCGCCGTCCACGCGGCAAACGAGGCGGTCAAGATATTCGGCTCCTACGGCTTCTCCTCGGAATATCCCGTCGAGAGGTACCTGCGCGACTCTAAGTCGTTCCAGATTGTCGAGGGTACCTCCAACATCCAGAAAGTGATTATCGCCGGCTACGTACTCGGCAAGCGCAAGTAGGAAAGGGCAAGGGCAGAGGGCAAGGCAGTAGGAAAGTAGGCGAGTAGGAGAGGGTTCGGAGT
>JAUXGI010000408.1 GCA_030622295.1 Planctomycetota bacterium | reverse complement strand
CTCACATAACTTCGCAGGCGGTATCCGAGGATACCAGATGCGAAAGGAAAAAGACCGGGCAGGGCCCGGCGTCTGACCCCCTCGCCGCCTCGAGTTTGCGAAAAGTGAGCGACGGGGACTGTCACAATTACGGAACCTCGCGAGCCGCGCGAGTGAGGTTCGTAGATTGTTGACTGTCCCCTCGCGGAACCTGGAGACGATGTGAAAATCCAGGATTCGTACACGCTCCCCCCGGGGACAGGGATGTTGCTTTCCGGCGCTGCGGTTTTTATACTGTCGGTATGAAAGTAGCCGTGGTCACAAGCGCGTTCAAGGGTACGCTAACCGCAGCGGAGGCCGCACGACATATCGCCGGGGGGCTGGCACGCGCGTCGAAGGACTTTCATGCAACGTGCCTGCCGACGGCCGACGGCGGCGCAGGCACGGTGGAGGCGGTCGTACGGTCATGCGGCGGACGATTCCGCTACGCGAACGTTCGCGGCCCGCGCGGCAGGATGGTCAGGGCGCGGTACGGAATCATCAATAATGGTAAGACGGCCGTAATAGAGATGGCCGCCGCCTCGGGCCTTTCACTCCTGTACGAACGCCGGCGGAACCCCTTCAAGACTACAACATACGGAACGGGCGAACTCATCAAGGCGGCGATTCTTCGCGGCGCGGAAAGGATTATAGTCGGCGTGGGCGACAGCGCCACGGTTGACGGCGGCGCGGGCATGGCGCAGGCGCTGGGCGCACTGCTGCTCGACGGGCGCGGCAGGCAAATCCCTCCGGGCAACGAGGGCCTGGCCGCCTTGCGACGAATCGACCTCTCCCGGATGCCGCCGTCGGTATCTCGCGGCGCCGGACGCGTCGAGATTCTTGCGGCGTGCGACGTGGACAATCCCCTTGTCGGCAGGAAAGGGGCCGCGTATGTTTTCGGCCCGCAGAAGTTCTCTACGACGCCTTCTCCCGCAAAGGTCAGGCGCATGGACGAGAACCTCAGGCATTTTGCGCGCGCGGTAAAACGTAATCCGGGGGTGTCGCTCGCGAAGACGAAGATGGCCGGCGCGGCGGGCGGTCTGGCCGGCGGGCTTCATGCCTTCCTGGGCGCGGAACTCTGCGGCGGCTTTGCCCTCATTGCAGACCTCGTCGGGCTTGAAGAACGCCTGAACGGTCACGACGTGGTGATTACCGGAGAAGGGAAACTGGACGCCCAGACGGCCTGCGGCAAAGCGCCGGTGGGTGTGGCGGAAATCGCGGGGAGGCTCGGCATACCCGTCGTGGCGATAGGCGGCACGGCGGAAAAGGGCGCGGAGAAGATTCTGGCTCGCGGTGTCGATGCTTACTTCGTCTGCCGTCCCGCCGCTGATAGCGCCGACGTCCGCGCGGACGCGGGGGGAAGGCTGGCGGAATGCGCGGAGCAGGTGGGGCGGTTGATTATCGCATCGGGCAGGCTGTTCTGAGAAATCGAAGGGCTGTTTGGCCCGTATCTCTCACCACGGGATGTAGGGAACGGGCTTCCCCTCGGACCCTGAGGGTCCTCGGGACGAGGACCCGAACGGGTAGCCCGTTCCGGGACGGACTAAAGTCCGTCCCCTACATTGGAGCGACCG
>JAUXGI010000048.1 GCA_030622295.1 Planctomycetota bacterium | reverse complement strand
CTCGTGCTGGACGAAGGCGGCCGGCCAATCGTCGTGGAGGGCGAGGAAATAAACATCACCCGCGACGGGAAGATTTTCACCCGGACCGCGGGCGAGGTCTCACAGGCGGGGAAACTCAGCCCCGTTACCTTCAAGGAATTGCAGGAGAGGGCTCCCGGCCTGTCGAAAATCATCGAAGGCGTCGGCGACGGCAACCTGCGCTACAAGGGCAGTCAGGTCATCCCCGCCGACGGGGCAATCAGGCAGGGATTTATTGAGCAATCCACGGTCAATATTGTGGAAGAGATGGCGGCCATGATTCAGTGCTACCGCGCGTTTGAGGCCAACATGCAGGCCATCCGCGCGCAGGATTCCGCGCTGCAGAAAGCCGTCACCCAGGTCGGCCGTGCAACACCCAGATAATAAGGAGGCAGCAAGATGTCATTAAGGGCACTAAGTACCGCCGTGACAGGCATGCGCGCGCAGCAGGCGAACGTTGACGTAATTGCCAACAACATCGCAAACGTCAACACAACCGGCTTCAAAAAGGTCCGCGCGCGTTTCGAAGACCTCTTCTATCAGCAAATCCGCCGCGCGGGCGGCCAGGCGCTGGAAGGGCGCGTCACTCCCACCGGTATCGAGATAGGTACCGGCGTGCGGCTTGCCGGCACGTTCCGCGATTTCCGATCCGGCAGTCCCTTTGAGACCCGGGCGCCGCTTGACCTCTTCATTGACGGCGAAGGCTTCTTCCAGGTAAGAACGTTCCAGAATGAAATCGGTTACACGCGGGACGGCTCCTTCGGCCTCGACGCCGAGGGCAACATCGTTACCAAGGACGGGTTCCTGATGGAACCAAACGCGCAGGTTGATTTAACTACCGTCATCGCCATTCAGATTTCCCGCGAGGGAATCATCGAAACCATTGACCAGAGCGGCGACCGCTCACAGGTGGGCCAGATAGAACTCGTGAGATTCCCAAATCCGGGCGGCCTGGAAGCGCGCGGCGACAACATCCTCCTGGAGACCGAGGCCTCCGGCCCGCCGGCGACCGGCACTCCCGGACAGGATGGCTTCGGCACGACGATGCAGGGCTTCGTGGAAGAATCAAACGTGGACATTGTCGAAGAACTCGTCTCGCTCATCGCCGCACAACGCGCGTTCGAGGTCAACTCCAATTCCATCAAGGTCGCCGACCAGATGTGGCAGGTCGCCAATACCCTGAGACAGTAGCAACGGTTGACTGAGGGGTTACAATGAAACAAATCGTTAAGACAACTCTCATCATAACGGCGCTGCTCCTGCCGGGCGGGCGGGCGCTCGCCGGCGAGATTATCCTCAACGATACCGTCGAAGCGCGCTACCAGTTCGTCAAGTTCGCCGACATTGCGACCGTGGTCGGCGTATCGGAGCGGGAACTTTCCGAAATCAACGACATCTTCTGCGGTCCTGCGCCGCAGCCGGGCGAGACGCGGGCCGTAACCGCGGATTACCTGAAGATGCGCCTGCGCCAGGGCGGCTTCGACCCCGCCGCCTTCAGGTTCACCGGTCCCGCGGCAGTCACGGTGAAAACCATTATTGTTGTCCAATTGCCCCTGAGCGCGGACTTCGAAGATTGCAGCGAGCCGGAACAGATTGAAGCGAAGGCCGCACCCGCGCCGGAGCAGGCCTCATCCCTGACGGAAAAGATAAAGGCCGCGATACTGGGATACGCCGGTCAAAAATTCCCGGCGAGAGCGGAAGACCTGGACGTGGAGATATGCAGCACCGGCAAGGCGCTGCTCCGCTGGGACGGCTCGGCCGAGTTGCTGAGCGTCAAACCCGTGCGCGAGACCGGCGATCTCGGCAGGGTATCCTTCAGTGTTATTGTGCGTGACGGCGAGCGCGAGGTGCGCGGCACCGTGACAGCAAAGATAGGACTGTACGCTGAAGTCGCCGTTGCCGCCGAAGATATCCCCGCCGATACGATCCTGACAGGAAGCATGATTGCGATGAAGCGCGTCCGCGTTTCGTCGAACGTCTCCGACCACTTCACGTGCCCGCGGGACCTTGTGGGATTGAGGACAAAAAGAAACCTTCTCGCGGACAAGCCCGTTACGAGCGCAATGGTCGAGCAGCCCATCCTGGTCAAACGGCGCGACATCGTAAAAGTAACAGTGCGAATCCCCGGGACAAATAACGCGGTGGAGGCGAATGCCCGGGCGGAAGAGAACGGGCGGAGGGGCGAATTCATCAGGGTGACAAACGTAAATTCCAGGGAAACCTTTCTCGCGGAGGTCATCGGCCCGAGGAAGGTTCAGGTACTCTTGGGAGAAAATTGATGCGCGTGTTTGCAAAGATATTCTGTGTGGCCGTGTTGCTGGTCTCGTTCGAGGCTTCGACCTGCTGCGGCGGCAGCCTCTTCAGAAAAGGATTGCAGCAGACAAAAAGCACCGCACAGAAGGGGGCCACCATCTACAGCACGGTTCCCGCCGAGAAGCCTCCATCACCCGGGTTGCACGACCTGGTCAAGGTCCTGGTGCTGGAGCAGACCAGCGCAGTCAGCCACGGCAAGACGAAAATCGAAAAGGACTCTCAGCTGGACATGGCGCTGAAGGCGTTCATCAACTTCCACGGCCGGGACCTGAACGCCCGCGGCAGATTGCCCAAGGTGAGCCTCGACGCGAAATACGAGACCGACAACGAGGCCAAGACATCCAAGATGATAAAAATCACCGCCACCATCAAGGCGGAGGTCGTTGCGATACTGCCCAACGGCAACCTCGTAATCGAGGCCACAAAGAGACGCATTGTGAATCAGGAGAATGAGACGATAACGCTGACCGGCGTAATCGACCCGGACGATTTGGACGCCACGGGCACCGTACTCTCCGACGATGTCGCCAGGCTGAAGATTGCATATACCGGCAAAGGCTCCGTGAGCGATTCGCAAAGGCGCGGCGTCCTGGGCCGGCTGCTGGACTTCATCTGGCCGTTCTGACCCCCAAAGAGCCCGGTGAAAGTCCACTCGAAACCTTGACAATAACCTCTCTCGAACATTCCGGCAGCCCTGCTGGTCGGGGCTGCCGGGAATCCCCTTAACAGGGGGCGTTCAGCACAGGATTGAAGCGGAAGAGAGCCAATTATGAAAAGATGTTTGCTGACAATCGCGGTCCTTTTCCTTGCGGCCGATGCGGCCTTCGCCGAGCGGCTCAAGGACATCGTTCGCATTGAGGGCGCTGTGGACAACGACCTGAAGGGCTTTGGCCTGGTGATAGGCCTCAAGGGCACCGGCGACGGAAAGGGCCTGGCAACATCGGCAATGAAGAGTGTGCTGCAGAGACTGCTCAAGGACAATAACCTGAGCGAGGCGGACATCCAGAGCAAGAACGTTGCGATAGTGCTCGTAACGGCGACCCTGCCCGCCTTCTCAAAAATCGGCGGCAAGATAGACGTGAAGGTGAGTTCCATAGGCAACGCGAGTTCCCTGCAGGGCGGTGTGCTGCTTGAGACTCACCTGGTGCCGGTCGGCCCGCTGGACGAAGTCTACGCGGTGGCGCAGGGGCCGCTGCTGGTCGGTGACGATGAGAACCATCCCACCGTCGCCGAAATCCCGAACGGCGCAACGGTGGTGGAAGAAGAACCAACCGACATAATCCACGAAAATGACGGCGTGCGCCACATCTCGCTGTTGCTCAATCATCCCGACTACACCACGGCCAACAACATAGTTGAAGCGATAAGCAACGATGCGCAACTGTTCGGCGGGGGGAACATCGCCCGCGCCGCAAACGCCGGCCAGGTGGACGTGATAGTCCCCGAGGGTGTCGATGAAGTGAGTTTCATCAGCACGCTGCTGGACGTGACTGTTCAGGTGGATAACGCCGCAAAGGTCGTCATAAACCAGCGCACCAAGACCATCATCATCGGTGAGCACGTGACGGTCCTGCCAGTGGCGATAAGCCACGGGAACCTGCGCATTACGATAGGCCGGGAAGAAAAAAGCGTGACCACGCTGGACGCGACCGAGGACGAGGGCACGCCCCTGCAGAGAATAGTGGACATGCTCAACGCAGTGAAGGCGACGCCGGACGACGTCATCGCCATCATCCAGGCGCTTAAAGCCGCCGGAGCGCTGCAGGGCGAGATTATCCTGAGGTAGCAGAAGCAAATGGAAACCCTTGCGGGAACAACGAACAGACTGTCAGCCGTACCCGGCCTGAGCACGGGTGACCGTGACGCGCTCGCCCGTCAACTGAAATCCGCCGGCGTCGGCTCAAGGCCTGCGGAAGCGGACAAGGCATGGAAGGCGGCGAAAAAAGTGGAAGCGGTATTCCTCGGCATGCTGCTGAAAGAGATGCGGAAAACAGTGGAACAGGGAAGCCTGTTTCACGGCGGCATGGCGGAGGAGATGTTCCAGGGCGAACTGGACGATGCTTATGTGAAATCCTTCGAGAGCGCACCGGGCATGGGAATCGCCGGGATTTACTTTGAGCAGATAATGAGGCGGAATCCCGCCGAGGCCGGCAAGGCGAGGGCGGGGCTCCTGAGCGGATTCATCCCGCTGGAGAAAGCCAACCCGCCGCTGTCACTGGCAAGTGCAGGGCCGCGTTTCCTGCCGCTCGACAAGATGATTTACAAGGAACAGTTTGTGCCGTTGAAAGGCACGAAGCGGATTTCTGACGGGTAATGTGTGATGGAAAATTCCAGGAAGACATACATACGAGTGCTCGAGTCGCTCCTGGCGCTTCACCGCGACCTTGTGGCGGTGCTGGAGCGTGAGGCCGACGCGGTAATAGGGCACAACGTGCAGGCAATAGAAAAGGCCGCACTCGAAGAGGAAACGCTTGTCGAAGGCATAAAGGCCGCGGAGCAGAAACGCCGGAAGGTGCTCATCCGTATGGGCGGGGAGATGGGCAGGGATTTGGGCCGGGCGACGCTTCGCGACATAGCCGAGATGTCCGGCGGTGAATACAGGAAGATTATGCTGCGGCTTCGGTCGGAACTGCGAAAGGTTGCTGAGGAATTGGCCAGGAAAAACAAGTTAAAGATGCTTTTGTGCGAGCAGTCGCTCGCGCACGTTAAAACCATGCTGCGATTCCTGACCGGCGGCTCAGAAACGGGCCTCTACACGTCCGGCGGGGTGAAAGAAGAGAAATCGCAGCAAGTTATCCTGGATCAAGAGGTATAAGCCAAAAAAGAGGGAACAAGAATGTATTGCCCGGTCCGTAAAAGGTCCTCAGATATGGCACGGGCAACAGGCAATCCGCCTCAGGCGGACAACGGGCAACAGGACACTTGACATCCGGTCTTCGGTCTTCAGTCTTCAATCTCAGGTTTGATAAAGCATGGGCTTATTCTCATCATTCAACGTAGGCAGGCTGGCCCTTGCAGCGCAGCAGACTGCACTGCAGGTGACGGGCCAGAACATCGCAAACGCGAACAACGAGGCGTACACGCGGCAGCGCGTGATTATGCAGACCACGCCGTCTATGAACCTCGGCTACGCGCACCTCGGCACCGGCGTGCGTGTCGCCGAGATTCAGCGCATCATCAACGAGTCGCTTGAAGGCCGCATTGACGCCGCAACATCCTCGCGCGGCGACCTGCAGGCCCAGCAGGAAATCCTCGCTCGAATTGAGGCGATATTCAACGAACTCAGCGACACCGACCTTTCCAGCGCGCTGAGCGAGTTCTTTGACAGCCTGGAAGCGCTGGCGACAAATCCCGAGGACGCCTCGACACGGCTGGAGTTGCTGGCAAAGGCCGATTCCGTGTGCGAGTCGTTCCGCTACCTGGCGACGCAACTGAACGCCACGCGCCAGAACGCGAACGATTCCGTGAAACTCGCGGTGAGCGAGGTGAATCGCATACTGGGCGAGATAGCGGACCTGAACGAGCAGATACTCGTGGCCGAAGGCGGGGGAGTCGGCATCGGCAAGGCCAACGACCTGCGCGACCAGCGCGGCGCACTGCTGCGGGAACTCTCCACGTTCATGGAAGTACATGCGGTGGAAGCCTCCGACGGCACGCTCAACATCCTCGCGGGCGGCGAGTTCCTCGTCTTCGCGGGCAGCGCCTTCACGCTGATGACCAGCGAAAGAGCGGACAGGGGTGCGCTCATCTCAACGGTCGAATTCGAACTGAACGGCGCCGACGTGAAGATAAGAGGCGGCAGACTCGGGGGACTCATCACTGCGCGGGACGGGATACTCACCGAGTTCATCGACGACATCGGCACGCTGGCCGGCACGCTGATGAACAAGGTAAACAAACTGCACAGCGAGGGCCAGGGCCTGGACAGGCTCTCCAGCGTGACCAGCGCCGAGAAGGTCAGCGGACCTCTGGACGTGCTCAACGCGGCCGGGCTCCACTTCACGCCCGTAAACGGCAGTTTCAACATTGACGTCTATAACGAAAACACCGGCGAGAAGACGACGGTCAACATCGCCGTGGACCTGGACGGTATCGGCTCGGACAGCACGCTGCAGAGCATAGTCGACGACATAAACGCGCAACTGAACGCCGCATTCGGCGGGTCCTCGCCCGTCAGCGCGGAAGCGACCATCACGAACCGCCTGGTCATAAGCAGCAACAGCGACAACTACACTTTCGCCTTCTCGGAGGACACGAGCGGCCTGCTGGCTGCGATGGGCATGAACACCTTCTTCACGGGCCACGACGCGCTGTCGATTCAGGTGAACCAGGTCCTGCATGACAACCCGGACCTTGTCGCGGCGTCGCTCACGGGCGCGCCCGGCGGCAACGCCAACGCCCTGAGAATGGCGGGCCTGAGGAATGAAAAGGTCTTCGACAACGGCGGCGCGACGGTCGCGGATTTCTACCAGGGCGTCGTCGGCTCCATGGCGGTGCAGTCGGCAAGCGCGCAGGACCGCGTGGACAACCAGGAATTGCTCGTCACCTCGCTGCTCAACGAGCGCCAGAGAATATCCGGAGTGAACCTCGACGAGGAAACGATAAACCTCATTGCCTATCAGCGCGCTTACCAGGCGGCGGCGAAGTTCATCTCCATCATAGACAGTTTGCTTGAAACTCTGATTAACGCCACATGAGTGGTTTCGACATTTAGGGCTGGAACATGGGTATCGTTGGCTCATCAAGCAGTTTCACACTGACACGTATCACGAACACGCTGCAGCGCAACATGCTGCTCGGCAGCATGAACCAGAGCCTGCGGCGGATACTGGAGTTGCAGAACCAGATTGCGCCGGGGCGGCGCACCAATGCGCCGTCCGACGACCCTATCGGCGCCAACACGGTTATGGAACTCCAGCACGCGCTGGAAAAGTCCGAGCGGTATGACGCAAACGTGCAGACGGGCCTGCAGAAACTGGGGCTTACGGAAGTGGCCCTGCGCGGCCTGAACGACATCCTCACCGAGGCAAAGATATTGATGCTCCAGGAGGCGAACGCCAGCGCGACCCCGGAGACCCG
>JAUXGI010000285.1 GCA_030622295.1 Planctomycetota bacterium | reverse complement strand
CCGGGGAGTCAGACCCTTCCCGTCGGCCCCGATAAATCGGGGCCTCCTCCCCAGCGGCTGGCCCCCTCGCAGGGCGAAAACACGTGGTGGGGAATGCGAGTCAGATGGTTTCGTTGATTTGTGCCGGACGGCTGAGGAGTATGCATCTGTGATTCTTGTGAATGCCGGGCTTGCCCTTATACTTCAGTTTGCTCTCGATGCACAGGGAGATTTCGCTGTCAGCCGGCCGGTCCGTCTGGATGATGTGACCCACCTGAAGGTCAATCAGGTCGGAGAGCCGGATGCCGGATTCGCACAGGTAACAGACCACTTCAAGCGTGGCCTTTGCGATGCCGTTTCGTATCTGCGGTGCAAAACTCTTCGGCTCTTGCCGCCTGGGCTGGGCGAGCCATGTCTGCGCGGTGAAGCCTGAAATGACGGGCTCGATGACCACGTACGGAAAGCAGAGGTTAAGCAGGCCCGATGCCTTGCCGACCTTGGCCTCGAAGTGCGCGACAACTACGACCTCATTGGGAGAGCGAATCTGCATGAGTTGCGGGTTTGACTCGGTCTTGGTGACCGTGAAGTCGAGGTCGTATATGTTGGCCCAGGCCGCCTTGAGTTGCTCCAGCGCGCGGGTGGTGATGGCGGAGGTCAGCCTCTGCTCAATCTGCGTCAGCGGGCGCGAGGGCGGCATGCCGTCCGAGACTCCTCCGCCCAAGAGGCGGTCTATGATGGGGAATATGGTGGATGGGCTGATTTCCAGAATCGCCTCGCCCGCCAGGGGCTTGACGTCCAGCAGATTGAACGACGTCGGATTGGGCAGTGACGAGATGAACTCGCCATAGTTCAACTGCTCCACTGCCAGGAGGTTGACCTCGACTATGCTCCTTATCATCGCCGACAGGGCGGCGCCGAGGTTCCTGGCGAATATCTCGTTGACGTTGTGCAGCGCGCGCAGTTGTTCCTTGCTAACCCGCTCAGGGCGCTTGAAGTCGTACTGCTGTATCGCACCCGCGGGGGGAGCATCCTCTCCCTGTTCGCCTGTGGCGACCTTTCCTTTCTGCACCGCTTCCAGCAACGCATCGACTTCGCTTTGTTCAAGAATGTCGGGCATCTTCCGCGACCTCACTCATCAGTCAGAGATATTCTCACTTCGCCTTCCTTCTTATATCCCAGGCGATTCCGCAGTTCCCTTTCGATAACGTCGGGCGAGGGTTCGTCACCCTTCAGCGCGCTGACGCATTCGCGCGCCCCGGCCAGTTCGCCTTCCAGTGTGCTGATTTCCCGCCTGGCCGCCTTCACCTGGTCCTCCTGTTCGTGCAGGCGGTCCGCCCGGGGGAATATCGCATACGACATGTAGAGCAGCGAACCCAGCAACAGAATCCCCCAAAAGACTATCTCGAAGGTCCACCGCGTGCCTTTTTCATTTCCTGACATACCCGGCCCCGTAAACGGCGCTTCGGTCGAGTTCCTCCTCGATGCGGAGCAACTGGTTGTATTTGCAAACACGGTCAGTCCGACACGCCGAGCCGGTCTTTATCTGCCCGGCGTTCACGGCGACGACCACGTCCGCTATGATTGTATCTTCCGTCTCCCCCGAACGGTGTGAGACTACCACGCTGTACCCGTTGTTGCGCGCCAGTTCAATCGTCTCCAGGGTCTCGGTAAGAGTTCCTATCTGGTTCAACTTGATGAGAATGGAGTTCGCCACGCCCTGATCGATGCCCCGCTGCAGACGCGCGGTATTCGTAACGAACAAATCATCGCCCACTATCTGTATCTTCTCACCCAGCCTCTCGGTCATCAGTTTCCAGCCCTCCCAGTCGTCCTCCGCCAGGCCGTCCTCTATTGAAAATATCGGATATCGACTCACCAGCCCTGCATAGAAATCGACCATCTGCTCCGATGATTTCTCGCGCTCCTCTTCGGCATTGAGGAAGTAGGTGCCGTCCTTGAAGAACTCGCTGGCCGCGGGATCCAGCGCTATCATGACGTCATCTCCGGGCTTGTAGCCGGCCTTTTCGATGGCTTCCATGATGACGTCGAGCGCCTCGGCATTCGAGCGAAGGTCCGGCGCGAACCCGCCTTCGTCACCCACGGAGGTGTTGTAATTGCGGGATTTTAAAACGGCTTTGAGATTGTGAAAGACCTCCACGCCCATTCTCAGGCCCTCACGAAAACTCTCCGCGCCGAAAGGCATGACCATGAATTCCTGCAAGTCCACGTTATTGTCGGCGTGCTTGCCGCCGTTGAGGATGTTCATCATGGGGACCGGCAGGATGCGCGCGTTCGGCCCGCCTATGTAGCGATACAACGGCAACTCCAGTGCGCCGGCCGCCGCCCGCGCTACCGCCAGGGAAACCCCCAGGATGGCGTTCGCGCCGAGTTTCCCCTTATTCTCCGTGCCGTCCATCTCTATCATGACGCGGTCAATCTCCATCTGATTGAGCGCATCATGTCCCAGCAGCCTGGGGGCTATTATCCGGTTGACGTTTTCGACCGCCTGCGTCACTCCCCTGCCCATGTAGCGCTCGCCGCCGTCGCGCATCTCGACGGCTTCGTGAACGCCGGTTGATGCACCCGACGGCACGGCGGCCCGCCCCAGCGTGTAATCTTCCAGTATGACATCAACCTCGACGGTGGGATTTCCGCGGGAGTCCAGAATCTCTCTGGCGGTGATGTGTTCGATTTCTATCATGTTCCCCCCCTCATCATGATATGGTTACGGAATGTTGTGGAAATACTAGCACAATCGATTATCGCAGTCAAAGAAAAATCACCGCCGCCGTCTTTCCGGGTGCACGTCAGAAATGTGGGTAGAATTTTCGGGTATTTCGGTAGATTATCGTGGTAAGCCCGTGGGCCCGCAAGCGACGGGGACTGTCTCCGCCTGAGGCGGATTGCGGCAATCTCGATTTCAGGCCGTGAAATCAACAAGGACCTGGAGCGGACTTTAAGCGACGGGGACTGTCACCATTACGGAGCGCAGCCCCGGCAGCCTTCGGCTGCTCT
>JAUXGI010000149.1 GCA_030622295.1 Planctomycetota bacterium | reverse complement strand
TCGGGGAGTCAGACCCTTCCCGTCGGGCCCCGATACATCGGGGCCCTCCTCCTCAGCGTCTGACCCCCTCGCCGATCCGCCTGAGGCGGATAGATTGTTGACTGTCCCCTCGCGGCCACGGACTTCCGCGTTCCAATAAGCGGTCTGACACTCTCGCACCCTGCCGTGGCGGGCCAAATCGCAAATACGGCAAAGGTTCCTCTCTCATCAGACATGACAAATAATGACAGAGAAGCCAATGCCCGTCACAATGCGCTGACCTTATTCGTCACAAACAACTCCGCTTCCTTCCTGGCAAAAAAAATCAACCAGCGTAATCCTTGACCGTGTCAGGCATTCCGCTCTCTCAATCATTGTGCGTTCTCTTTGGCACACCTGTTGCTTCATCAGCATGACAACCAAAGCAGAATTTATTGGTTCCAGACTCCCCGCTTGACTGCGGTATGCACAGAGCAGTACACCAGAAAGGAGGTGGCGCCCACAAAACCAGGACTCTTGTGAATGCGATTTCGCCCATGACCCTCGTGCGTTTTAACTTCATTTTTTCTTCGTCAGGAGTAACAGAATGAATCGCAGAAACAAGGGTTTTACACTTATCGAACTGATGATCGTGGTTGCCATCATCGCAATTATTGCGGCAATCGCCATACCCAACCTGCTGCGTTCAAGAATTGCAGCGAACGAGGCCGCCGCGATCGGCGCCATGAGAACGCTTTCCAGCGCCCAGGAGAACTACCGCAATAACAGCGGAACAGGCACCTACGGCACGCTGGCGCAGTTGACCGGCGCAACGCCTCCGTACATCGACTCGGCCCTCGGCGGCGGCAACAGCCGCGGCTACACGGTCGCCATCGTCGGAGCGCCCACTGCGAACGCGTGGGGTGCAACTGCCGTCCCCAACGCCGTCGGCACCACCGGCAACCGTGGCTTCTTCGTCGATCAGAGCGGTGTCATCCGCTTCACGACCGACGGTTCCGCTCCGACCGCCGCGGATCCATCGCTTAACGAATAGTTGAAAGAACAGATTGGGTGGGGGCCGCCGCCCGGTGCGGCGGTCCCGCCCTCTTCTCATCCGTTTCCTGCGGCCTCCCCCTACCGGGCGGGATGCCGCCCGCCGGGTTCTGTGGGCTGCAGGCAAAAGTAACCAGGGCCGGATGGCCGCGCAGGCGCTGTGACGTATACGTTACAGCGCCTGACATCAAAAATCGCTCGATCTGCTCTCCCAGCCCTCCATATTCGACCGGCGGCCCCGTTTGTGCGGGACCGCCCTTTTTTCGCACAGGCATTCGCCGCCCCGCCTGCACTACTCCTCTGATTTTCATTGAATCGCGCGAACGCTGCGATAGAATACGAACCGCGTAATTCCCTTCACATTATCATTCCCGGGAGATGGTCATGCTCTGGAGAATCGAGATTGCCACCAGGAAAGGCTACGCCGACGTCGAGGGAGGAACGGTCCTCTCGCAAATCCGCGACTTCGGCATCGCTTCCGTTCACGGTGTTTCTTCCGCCCTGATATATGACATCCTGGCCGAACTGGACAGGGAGCAAATCGAACTCGTTGCGCGTGAACTTCTCGCCGATGCCGTCCTCAACGAGTATTCGATTAGAGAAATGAGCGAAGGAAGCGCAAACGGCTCACCGGACCAAACGGCGGCCGGCCGCGTCATACAAATCAGCCGCAAACCCGGCGTCATGGACCCCGTGGAGGGGAGCACGCTCAAGGCCGTCAGGGACCTCGGCCTCGGCGCAAAGTCCGTCAGGACTATCCGCAAGTATGTCCTCCAGGGCAGCCCCGCCGAGGATGAACTGGACGCAATCGCGCGGAAAGTCCTCGCCAACGACGTTATCGAAGACGTCTCTTTCGACCTCGACCTCCCCTTCCAGTTGGTGCCCGGCGTCGAATACAAGTTCAGCGTCGTCACCGTCGACATCCTCAATGCCGACGATGATACGCTCGTGGACATCAGTCGCGTGGGCATGCTCGCTCTGAACCTCCTCGAGATGCAGACAATCAGAGACCACTTCAGGAAACTCGGCCGCAATCCAACCGACTGCGAACTGGCAACCATCGCGCAGACCTGGTCGGAACACTGCTGCCACAAGACCTTCGCCGGAAAGATAGAGTACAACGGCGAGTTAATCGACAACCTGCTGAAGGAAACGATAAAGAAGTGCACCGAGGAACTGAACAGGGAGTGGTGCATCTCCGTCTTCAAGGACAACGCCGGCGTCATCGAGTTCGACGAGAACAGCGCCGTCTGCTTCAAGGTCGAGACACACAACCATCCCTCCGCCATTGAGCCTTACGGCGGCGCAAACACCGGCATAGGCGGCGTCATTCGCGACCCGCTGGGCACCGGCCTCGGCGCGAAGCCCATCATCAGCACGGACATCTTCTGCTTCGGCCCGCCGGATTACCCCCGCGAGCAACTCCCGCCGGGGGTCCTGCATCCGAAGCGCATAATGAAGGGCGTGGTCGCCGGCGTGCGCGACTACGGCAACCGCATGGGCATCCCCACCACCAACGGCTCCGTCTACTTCGACGAGCGCTACATCGGCAATCCGCTCGTCTACTGCGGCAACGTGGGCATCATACCGCGCGACAGGTGCTCCAAACGGACGAACCCCGGGGATTTGGTCGTCGCCGTCGGCGGACGCACCGGCCGAGACGGCATCGGCGGCGTCACCTTCGCCAGCATCGAACTGACCGAGGAGTCGGAAACCGTCTCCTCCGGCGCAGTCCAGATAGGCAACGCCATCACCGAGAAAACCCTGGTCGACACAATCCTCCAGGCGCGCGACCGCGGCCTTTACACATGCATCACGGATTGCGGCGGCGGCGGGTTCTCATCCGCCATAGGCGAGATGGGCGAGGAGACCGGCGTGGAAGTCGACCTGGACAGGGCGCCACTCAAGTACGAGGGGCTCACCTACACCGAAATCTGGATAAGCGAAGCGCAGGAACGCATGATACTGGCCGTCCCGCCGGAGAAGGTCGATGAAATCCTGGCCCTCTTCGAGGCCGAAGACGTCGAGGCGACGGTCCTGGGCCGCTTCACCGACGACGGGAAACTCCGCCTGAAATACGGGGGAGAGGTCGTGTGCGAACTCGACATGGAATTCCTCCACAACGGCGTCCCGCCAGTCGTACGGCAGGCCGTCTGGGAAGAGCCGGAACTGGAGGAACCCGCCCTGTCGGAAAAGGAGGACTACGGCGAAGACCTGCACGGGATACTCTCGGCGTGGAACGTCTGCTCAAAGGAGTGGGTAATCCGCCAGTACGACCATGAAGTCCAGGCGGGCAGCGTGCTGAAACCCCTGGTCGGCGTCCACAACGACGGCCCGGGCGACGCCTCCATAACCGCGCCCGTCTTCGGCTCGAAGCGCGGCGTTGTCCTCTCCAACGGCATGAACCCCATGTACGGCGACATCGACCCGTACTGGATGGCGGCCTCCGGCATCGACGAGGTGCTGCGCAACCTCGTCGCGGTCGGCTGTCCGCTGGACAGGGTGGCGCTGCTCGACAACTTCTGCTGGGGCATCACCGACAAGCCCGACCGCCTGGGCGCGCTGGTCCGCGCGGCGAGGGCCTGCCGCGACTTCGCGCTCCTGTTCGGCACACCCTTCATCTCCGGCAAGGACAGTCTCAACAACGAATTCACCAGCGGCGGCGTGAACATCTGCATACCCCACACCCTGCTCATCAGCGCCCTGGGCGTCATGCCCGACGTCCGCAAGGCCGTCTCGATGGACTTCAAAAGACCCGAAAACCTCGTCTACATCGTCGGCCTGACGAAGAACGAACTCGGCGGCTCGCACTACTATCATATCCACGATGAGGTCGGGAGCAATGTGCCGCGAGTTGAGAAAAGCGCGAAGGAAGTGATGGACGCGCTCGCCTCCGCGATGAGCGGGCGCCTTGTCCGCTCGTGCCACGACTGCTCCGAGGGCGGCCTGGCCGTTGCGGCGGCGGAGATGTGCTTCGCCGGCGGCATCGGCGCGAGCATTGAACTGGCGCGCGTCCCCGTATCCGAAGACGCGAAGCGCAACGACGTCATCCTCTTCTCCGAATCCAACACCCGCTTCATCTGCGAAGTCGAGCCCGACAAAAAGGGGCAGTTCGAAAAGAAACTGGGCGGCGTCCCCTTCGCCGAAATAGGCCGCACGGTCGACACCGACCGCGCCGTCTTCGTCGGTCTTTCCGGCAAAAACATAATAGACGAAGACATCTGGTCGCTGAAGGAATCCTGGCAATCGCCCCTCCGCTGGTAAAGACACGCAGGCTGCTCTACTATCCGTTGCATAAGGGAGTGACTTCGGTGAATCTGGAACAAATATTGAAGATGTCAGAGAAAGAAGTGCGACAGGAGATCGCCAAAAATCCAAACGATATTGTACTTCTTGCAAGGCTATACGCAATCCTAGTCGAAAAGAATGAGGATGTCCAAACCTGCCTGG
>JAUXGI010000293.1 GCA_030622295.1 Planctomycetota bacterium | reverse complement strand
GTCGATGAGGAAATGGTGAAGAAAACCACGTCGCGGATAAAGAGGGGCAAGGGGGTCAGACGCTGAGGAGCCCCATCCGCCTCAGGCGGATCGGGGCGGGAAAGGGTCTGACTCCCCGAGCCGTGCCAAGAGAATCCAGGTCCTCGGGATAAACTCCTGACCCCCTTGCTGCCCTTGCCTACCCCCTCTTCATCCGCGACGTGGTTTTCTTCACCATTTCCTCATCGACCTGATTTTCCGTTCTGCCGCCGCGCTTCAGGCTGGTGCCCACAATCACGCCGTCAACGTCCTTCATGATTTCTTCCACGTTGTCGGGGGCAACGCCGCTGCCGGCGAGCACGGGCGCACGGACTGCGCTCTTTATGAGCCGCGCTTCACGGATGTCCGGCGGCGCGCCCGTTTCGGCGCCCGTTACAATCAGCGCGTCCGCCATGCCGCGCGCAATCGTCTCCCGGGCGACCACGCGCACGTCGCGTTTCCAGACTGCGGAGCCGTGCTTCACGTTGATGTCCGCGAATATCAACACATCCTCCGCCCCGATGCGGCGTCTGAACCGCAGCGTCTCATCCGCGCGGCCCTCAATCAGACCCTGGTCCGTCACCGTCACGCCGGTATGGACATTCACCCGGACGAAGCGCGCCCCGGTCGCATGGGCCACCGCTATCGCCGATACGGCGTCATTGCGAAGAACATTCACGCCGAATGTCATCTCCGGCCACCCTGCGCGCAACCGCGTCAGCACGGCGGTCATGGCCGCGACCGTCTGCGGTTCGCTGCGCCCGGGCGGGAAGGGATAGTCGCCGAAGTTCTCCACTACGACTCCATCCACGCCGCTTCCGACGTAAGCCTCGGTATCGGCGGTCGCCCGTTTTATTACATCCGCCATCGACCCGTCGCAGCGCGGGCTGCCCGGCAGCGGCAGCAAATGCACCACCCCGATTAGAGGCTTGCCGCGGGGGAACAGACCTTGAAATCTCTTGCTCATGGCTTATCTCTTGCAGTTGTGGGCCGATGGGCCGGTTATCGCGTTGTAAAGCGCACCGTGGCCTGTTCCTGTTCCTTCGTGCCCGTAAGCGTGAGGACGAGCATGTAGTTGGTCGCGGGCTTCAGTTCCTTCGCCCCCGCGTGGCTCCCCATGAATGCCACCAGCACACCGTCGATGGGCTCGAAAAGCCTGCGCCCGTTCGCCCCGGCCAGAGCGCCGAGGGTATCGTCAATCGTCACACACGGCTCCGTGGCCGCTTCGCCGCCAACGACCTCGAATATCCGCACGGAGACAAACCCGACCGCTCCGATGACATCCGGGTTCGCCGTCCATTTCAGTCGCGGGTCCGTGCCGACGTTCCATCCGCCGTCGGCGATGGAGACGATTTGCACCGCGGCCTTCGGATTGTAGGGCGCTCTGGGACTGTTCGGGTCGTAGCCCTCGACGCACGGGTCTTCCGGAGGTTTCGCCCGTACAGTGCACCCCGCCGCCAGTATTATCAGGGCCGACAGCGCCAACGCCATGCTTCGCCTGATTCCCATGCTCATAGTCTATACAAAAGCGGCGTCAAACGCAAATACCTCACGTCTTGTGAGCATCCGAGTTCTCTTGGCGGAACGCCGCAATTATCGCGGGAGAGGGGGTCAGACGCCGAGGAGGAGTCCCCCGATATATCGGGGGACGACGGGAGGGGTCTGACTCCCCGTCCTCAGATGCTCCCCATGTCTTTCATCGGCTTGACTTGCGGCCGGAATGCGGCTACACTACACGCAAATACGTTTCCTTTTAAGAATTGCTCCCACGCAGGGACCTCTCGCCGGAGATCTCAATGTCAAAACCATCCAGGCAGTTCAGCCGAATCTGCCCGTCATGCGGCAGGGAAGTCAAGCAGCATCAATCCGACCTCGCCGAAGAGATGGGCACGTGCCCATACTGTCAGAACCCGCTTGTGCCGGCGCGAAAGTACGACCCCGATTCCGAGACGGTCGCGAGTCAAGACGAAATCGACGAGGAGGAGGAGAAGGAGCCCCCCGGCGAGCGCTGACCCGCATTTCACATTTCTGCGTGTCCCGCGCCGTTCTGTGATTTCCTCGTTCTATGGTACAAGGCCTGCCCAGGAAATCATACCGGCTCCGTGAATTTCCGCCCGGCAAGACATGCTGCGGGTTCGCGTCCGATTCAAGTCCCTGTTGAGGAAGAGATGAGTTCGAGCGCAAAACCCCGCATCCTGTGCATCCACGCGAGCGAGCGGGCACAGGGCAATTCCCGCGCGCTATACGACGAGGCGATAAACGGCGCTGAATCGACGGGCGCGAGGATTGAGCGCATCGCAGTGAGGGACCTGGACTTTGAGCCGTGCACGAGTTGCGGCGGATGTGATTCAACGGGGGAATGCGTCGTCCGGGACGACATGCAGCGCGCCTATGCTCTGCTCCGGGAATGCGACAGATTCCTCATCGTCTCTCCCGTATACTTCTGCAGCCTCCCGGGGCGCTTCAAGTGCTTCATAGACCGGTGCCAGGCGCTCTGGGTGACGAAGTTCGTGCTCAAGAAGAAAGTGGCCGCCAATCCCGGCGGCATGGAACGGCGGGCGGCGTTCATCTCAGTGTGCGGCTCTCCGGACGGAGACAGGATGTTCTCGCCCGCGGAGAAGATTATCAAGACATTCCTGAACTGCATAGACGCGAAACTCGCCCACAAACTCTACGTGCCGGGCATGGACAAGGCCGGCGCCGTCCTCGAGAAGCCCCGCCTCCTGAAAGAAGCCCGTGAAACAGGCCGCGCCCTGGCCGTGCTCTAAACCGCATTTCTCACCAGGATTTCTGTCGCCTGCGCACAAAGGCGCGATTGACATGCTACAGCAGCCAAGCGTTCACTGACGTCGAGCAGGCGCCCTGTCACGCAATTGCGGTGTAGGGGACGGTCTTTAGACCGTCCCCCGGAACG
>JAUXGI010000362.1 GCA_030622295.1 Planctomycetota bacterium | reverse complement strand
CGGAAGGCACGCCGGTTGAACTGACCATCATCAGGCACGATACCGGGAAGACCGTGAAAGTCGCCCTGAAACGAGCAAAGGTGAAAATCGAGAGCGTGGTCTCCACGGGTTTCGTCAGCGAGGAAAAGAAGATAGGCTACGTGAGGGTGGAAACGTTCAGCAAGGAAACGGCCGACGACCTGCTGGCAGCCGTCAAGGGACTGAAAAAGAAGGGAATGAAAGCGCTGATAATCGACCTGAGAGACAACGGGGGCGGACTGCTGGACCAGGCGATAAAGGTCTCCGACCTCTTCCTGGGCGAAGGCGTGATCGTATCAACCAAAGGCAGGGCGCCGGGCAGCAGCAGGGTGTACCGCGCCCACGACAAGGACACCGCCCTGCCCGGCAACCACGTGCCGATAGTCATACTGGTGAACAGGAACAGCGCCAGCGCCTCGGAGATAGTCGCGGGCGCGCTGCGCGACCACGGCCGCGCTTCCCTCATCGGCGACAATACCTACGGCAAGAACTCCGTTCAGACCATCAAGCCGATGGAAGGCGGCAAGAGCGCCTTGAAAATCACAATCGCCCGCTACTACACCCCGAACAACACCTCGCTTGAGGATGGACTGAAACCGGACGTCATTGTGGAAATCCCCACGGACAAATGGGTGGAAACGGCACGCAAGAGGGTGGAGTTTGAACTCGCCCATGACGGCAAGCCCTACGTCGGTGACGACGACAGGCAACTCAGCGCCGCCATCGAGCGCCTCTCCGACAGAAATTAGCACTAAAGAGGCTCGGGGAGTCAGACCCCTCCCCGGCGGCCCCTGGCCGCTCTTGTACTTTCGGTTTGCATGACCTCGGAAATAATGTCCGAGAAGAGAGGGCGCGAAAGGAAAAGACAGCCGAAGGCTGCTCCTCAGCCCCTCCTTCGTCGGGATAAACTCCTGACCCCCTCGCAGCGCACGACCGAGGAGAAATGATGAAGACGTTCAAGGTAAAGACACACAGTCGGGCGGAGTTCGTAGACGTGACCGGCACCGTGCAACACGCCGTCGCACAATCCGGGGTTTCCGACGGGCTGTGCTACGTTTATGTTCCGCACACCACGGCCGGCATCACAATAAACGAGAGCGCGGACCCGGCCGTGCAGGCGGACATCCTCGATAAACTTGAAGAGTTGGCCCCCAGAAGTCACCGTTACCGGCACTTGGAGGGCAACGCCGACTCGCACATCAAGGCCAGCCTGATGGGCTCCAGTGCAATGATACCCATAGAGTCAGGCCGGCTGACCCTGGGCACGTGGCAAGCGATATACTTCTGCGAGTTCGACGGGCCCAGGTCGCGCTCGCTCCTCGTGCAGGTGGTCAGCAGCAGACAACAAAGTGAATAAGGGAAACGTTCCCCGGAATCAGACGCGGCAACCTTTGCCAGGCCATGATGAACAAAACTTACAGGATAGTGTTGGGGACCAGCAACCCGCACAAGGTCGCGGAAATTCGCAGGAAACTGCAAGGGTCCGCGTCCCTGCGCGCTCTCGGCGCGCCGCTGGAGGTCTTGCCGTTGAGTGATTACCCCAATGCGCCGGAGGTCGTCGAAGACCGCGACACGTTCGAAGGCAACGCCGTGAAGAAGGCCTGCGAACTGGCGCGGGTGCTTGGGCTGCCGGTGATGGCCGACGATTCGGGCCTGCAGGTGGATGCGCTCGGCGGCGCGCCGGGAGTGATAAGCGCGCGCTACTCCGGCACGCACGGCGCGTACGCGGCGAACAACGCGAAAGTGTTTGCAGAGATGCGCGGTGTGCCGGAAGAAAAACGCACCGCGCGCTTTGTTTGCGTCATTGCGTTCGCGGATCCCGCCGGATTGGTCTTCACTACCGAGGGAAAGGTGGAAGGACGTATCGCGCCGGAGCCGAAGGGTGACGGCGGTTTCGGCTATGACCCCATTTTTTACCTGCCTGAACTCCGCGTGACGATGGCCCAGTTGTCCCTGGCCGAGAAAAACCGCTTGAGCCATCGCGCGCGCGCCATCGAGTCTTTCTGCGAAAAGTTGGCGAACTACTTCCGCACCCACAGTACGGAAGTCTAAGAGCCTATCCGAATATCCAATTTGTTCTACTTGAGCCGGGGAGTCATCCGCCTGAGGCGGATTCCCGTCGGGCCGATCCGCCCCAGGCGGACGGCCCTCCTCCTCAGCGTCTGACCCCCTTTAGGTGAGAGTTTTCACGTCACGGAAGGGTGCGCGAACGCCT
>JAUXGI010000302.1 GCA_030622295.1 Planctomycetota bacterium | reverse complement strand
GGCATCGGGCAACTCGACGGGCGCAACGTTGACATCCTTCTGGATATCGTCAACGGGCCCCTGGCGCACCCTGACCCGGCCGTCATCGAGTTTCCTGATGCCAGTTTCGTGCTGACGGATTCCAGCGGTGACTGGCTTGACGCCACCGCCATCGGGTATCGCAACGGCTATATGTCCTGGATGGATTTTGAGGGCGGGATACTTGAATTTTACGACGACACCAAGGACCCCAACGCCCCCGACTACCTCATACTGGGAGCGGTTTTTGAGTCTGCGACGATGACTCCCTACTCATTCGGGTCGGTCTTTGCGATAGGACAGGTCGTAGACTTCTACGGCCCGGCGGCAACGCCTCAGATGGAGGAGGATTCCTTCAGTTTCGCGCTGGTGGGCGTTGACCCCTCGGACGCGCTCGAGGAACCGGTGAGTGATTTCGTGGCCACGGCGGCTTTTACCTCCAGCGTGCTCAACATTCCCGAACCGTCGGCGCTTGTGCCGGTGTTGAGCGTGTTCGCCATGTTGGGCGTCGGGTATCTTGGCCGGCGAAGATGGCCAATCCGTTACACGTAAGCAACCTGTCGACAGCAACGCAATAAGAGAAGGGCGCATCTCGGAACCGTATGGATGCGCCCTCTTTGTGCAAGAGTTGATTGCGGGTCAGGGGCCTTCGGGAGATTCTTCCGGCTCCTCCTCGGGTTCCTCCTCGGGTTCCTCTTCGGGTTCCTCTTCGGGTTTGGGCTTGTTCAGGTCGGACACTTTGACCAACTCCACGTCGAAAGTCATCTCTTCTTCGCCGCGCTTGACGGTCATCCGGACAATATCGCCGGCTTTCTTCCCCTTAATCGATGCGATGACCGCCTTAAGGTTGGCGACTTCCTTACCGCCTACTTTCACAATGATGTCGCCGGCCTCGATACCCGCCCTCGCAGCGCCGCTGTTGGGGGTGACCGTCCTTATCCTTGCGCCCGCGCCGGTGTACGTGTTGTCGAACGCGACCCCCAGCACTGCGCGATTGGGGTCCGCCACCGGCGGTCTATGAGGCTGACCGGGAAGGGGCAGTTTGCGGTTCAGCCAGGGTATGCGGTCGGTCGTCATAGTGATTTCCACGTCCTCGGAGCCGCGCTTGACGGTAACTTCGAATGTTGTTTTCTCAGGGTGCCTGTTCAGCATCCACATGAAGCGCGCAGGACCGGTGATATCCGTATCGTTCAATTTTCTGATAATGTCACCGGGCTTAAAGCCGGCCTTTTCGGCGCTGCCGCCCCTTGCGACGCGCTTTATGTATGCGCCGGGTTCCCGCTTGACGGGTTTGATGTCAAACTCTATGCCGTTGATGGTGCCGTGATAGCACACATCGTTTTCCTTGAGCAGTTTCATGAAGAGTTTAATCTGGTTGATGCTGACGGCGTAGCCGATGCCGGTGTTGACCTTGAATCCGTGGCGGGGGAAGATAAGGCCGTTCAGTCCCAGCAGTTTGCCGTCAAGCGAAATCATCGGCCCGCCGGAGTTGCCCGGGTTGAGGGCCGCGTCGGTCTGGATGGCGTCGCCGTAAAGGAAAGTCTGGCCCGGTTTCCCGCTGACCACGTAGCGGTTCTTCACACTGATAACGCCAAGTGACACTGTCGGCTTGGAGTCGTTGGACAGGCTGAATGGGTTGCCCAGGATAATGACCATCTGGCCAATCTCCACGCTGTCGCTGTCGCCGAATTCAAGGTAAGGGACCTTTTCTCCTTCCTTGAGGTCCAGTTTGCACAGCGTCACGTCGCCCAGCGGATCCCAGCCGATTCTCCTGGCGATGTAATTGTCACCGCCGGGCAGTGTCACGGTAGTGGTTTCAGAGCGCTGGAATACCCGCCATGCGACGTGATAGTTGGTCAGGAAGTAGCCGTCCTCGCTGATAAGCACGCCTGAGCCGCCGCCGACCCTCACGAACGAAGGCGCCACCCTGGCGATGGTCTCCTGGAGTCCCTTCTGGATATCGAGGACCTTATCCAGGTGCGGGCCGGCTGCGTGTGCAGGCTGGCCGAAAAGCGGCAGCGCCAGGAACAGCGCGAAAGCGAAAATTGCACCGATGCTTGTTCTCTTCATGTCTTGTATCCTGCAGGTCATCACTGGTTGGAAGTTCGCCGAGATGCGAACAGCCCGCCTACATTCCAGGCGGAGGTTCGCGAAGGACCACCTCAATTTCCATAATCTCCTCTCCTCTCTTGATTTTCACCTTCACCTTGTCACCGATTCCCTTTTTCTTCATTATTTCGATGAGTTGGGTGACGTTGCGGACGGGTTTGCCGTCCATCTCGACTATCAAATCGCCGGGCTCGATGCCCGCGTCGGCCGCGGCGGTGTTCTGTATTACCTCCTTGATGAGCACGCCGTCGTTCTTGTCATAGGTGGGTTCCATCTTGATGCCGAGAAACGCCCTCTTGGGCAGCGTGAGCACCTTGCCCGCTTTGAGGTCTTCCAGGATGCTGAGCAGTTTCGCGGACGTGTTTGCAAAGCCCACACCGGAGGACTGACCCAGGGCATTGGGCCGTCCACGCTCGCCGGGAAGTACATAGCCTATTATGCCGATGAGGTTCCCCTCTATATCCAGCAGCGCTCCGCCCGTCACGCCGTAGTTAACGCGCGCGTCGAATTGATATGCCTGTATCTCCGGGCGTAAGCGCTCCGTAGCGCTGATGACGCCGAAACTGAGCGAATGCTCAAATACGTTTTGCGCGCGCCCGACGGCCATGGCAAAGGAACCGGCCTTCACGTCCTTCGAGTCGTGGAGTTCGAGGTACGGCAGGCGACCCACTTCACCTTCGATCTTGAGCACCGCCACGTCCATATCCTTACTGTAACCCATAAGGTTCGCGG
>JAUXGI010000371.1 GCA_030622295.1 Planctomycetota bacterium | reverse complement strand
GGGTCTTTTACTTTTTGTCTTACGCAATTTCAGAGTCGACCCCGAGGACACGCACGACGAAAGTAAAGAAGCGGCCAAGGGCCGCCAGCCGAAGGCTGCCTAGTCGAACATGGCGTCGATGGAGATGTCGGGGTCGAAGGGCGCTATGTCGTCGGGCGTCTCGCCCAAGCCGACGAATTTCACCGGGATGTCGATTTCTTCGCGCATGCCGATGACGACGCCGCCTTTCGCCGTGCCGTCGAGTTTAGCCAGGAATATGCTGGTGACGTCGACCACGGAGGTGAAGAGTTTCGCCTGAGAGACGGCGTTCTGGCCGGTTGTCGCGTCGAGCACCATTATCACTTCGTGCGGGGCGTCGGGTATCTTTTTGGCGATGACGCGCTTTATCTTGTTCAACTCCTGCATCAGGTTCTTCTGGGTGTGCAGTCTGCCGGCGGTATCGACGATGATGACGTCGGCATGTCGAGCGATGGCCGCATCGACCGCGTCATAGGCGACCGCGGCGGGGTCGCCGCCGGGCTCGTGCTTGACTATGTCCACCCCTATGCGCTCCGCCCAGATGGTCAACTGGTCCACGGCTGCGGCGCGGAACGTGTCCGCCGCGGCGACGATTACCTTCTTCCCTTCGTTCTTGAACTGGTTGGCGAGTTTCGCTATGGAGGTGGTCTTGCCCGAGCCGTTCACGCCAACGACAAGGACCACCGTCGGCGGCGTGGCGGTCCAGTTGACCGCCAGGTCCCACTGGTGCAGGTCTTTCTTGACGTAGTCCTTCAGGTATTTCTCCAAGTGTTCATAGTCAGTTACCTCTTTCGTGTGCCACCTTTCCCTTATGTGCTCGATTACCTCTTCCGTGAAATGCGGGCCCATATCGGCGGTCAGCATACTTGCGCGGATTTCCTCGATGACCGCCTCGTCCAGTTGCCGCCCCTTGAAAACGGACCTGAGGTTTGTGAGCAGTTTCTTCCGCGTCTTGCTGAGACCGCGCTCGATGAGCCCCCTTTTCGAGGGCTTCTTTTTCAGTTTCACCAACGGCTTTGTGACTGCCTGCAGCGGCGCTTCGTAGCCCTCGTCCTCCGACCAGTCGATGTCTTCGACCTCGGCTTCCTGGTCTGCGAGCGCCCGTTTGCGTTTGCCCTTGCGCGTGGTAGGGGGGGCGGGTCCCCCCGCGGGCGGCGACTTCGCTTTCACTTCGCGGCGCTTTTGCGCCTTGCGCTGGAGCGATTTGAACCACTTCATCTTGCGTAATCGCGGCAATGCGATTGCGACAATTATCAACAGCACGATTCCCCCGACGGCTATCATCAGCACCAGATCGCCGAACGTCGTGCCGCCGGTCTCGGGTTGTGCCTGTGCCAGTATTCCGCTAAGGTTCAACGTGTCCTCTGAAACGGAAACAGAAGGGGTCAGACTTCAACATTTTCAACATTTTGCAGGGCTCAGTGCCGAGGAGAATCGCCCTCGGATGTCTCGGAATTGAGCAGTGCAACGCAATTGTACAGGAAAATGTCTGAAATGTTGAAGTCTGACCCCGGGATTATTCGTCTTCGTACTTTGCGCGGATCTTGTCCAGCAGGCCGTTCACGAATCCCCCGCTGTCCTTTCCTCCGAATGCCTTTGCCAGTTCTATCGCCTCGTTAATCGACACCTTCGAAGGAATGTCGTCGCAATATTTCAGTTCGTATGCTCCCACCCTGAGGACATTCCGGTCAACGACGGGCATGCGGTTGAGTTGCCAGTGTTCGGAGACCTCGACAACCGTCTGGTTGAGTTCGTCCCAGTGCTCCCGGCAGCCACGGATTAGCATCTGGGCGAAGGATGCGACCTCACCCTCCGCGCCCTCGTCGGCCAGGAAGTCGTCAACCTCCGAGGCCTTGTCCTTCAGCAGGTCATATTGGTAAAGATACTGCACGGCCAACTGCCGCGCACGAGTTCGTTCCCGCATTGTTGCTTCCTGTTCAACCCGCCCTCAATTACTGGAACATGCACACACCTTCAACTTCCACGCGATTCGATTCCACGTATAATCCGTGGTATGCCTAAGAGCCGCGAGGGGGTCAGACGCCGAGGAGCAGCCTTCGGCTGCCTTTTCCTTTCGCGCCCTCTCTTCTCGAACATTATTCCCGAGGTCATGCAAACCAAAAGTATAAGAGCGGCCAGGG
>JAUXGI010000400.1 GCA_030622295.1 Planctomycetota bacterium | reverse complement strand
TCGTCGGGATAAACTCCTGACCCCCGTTGCCTGTTGCCTGCTGATTTATTGCACTATGAGCGTCTTCGTCGGGTCACGCCGCGCCGCCGACACCGCCGGTGCTATCGAGGCTATCAGGCTTATCAGCACGGTGACTACGCTTATCGCGCCGTACACTTCCGGGCGAATTATGCTGGGGATTTTGTCGAAGTAGAAAACATCCCCCGGGAATACTTCCCATCCCAGGTACTTGAGAAGCCCCAGGATTTCATTCACCTTTGACGCTGCGAATATACCCAGCGCCGTTCCCGCCAGAGAACCGACCACTCCCACCGCCAATCCTATCGCAAGGAATATGGCCAGGATGCCGCCGTTCGTCGCGCCTAGCGACTTCAGAATCCCTATGTCGGGGGCCTTCTGGGCCGAAGAGAGCGACAGTATCGCGAATATGCCGAAACCCATCACCATTACGATGCACGTCAGTATGACGACCGCGACCGCCTTCTCAATCGCGATGGCGCTGAGCATGTTCTTTCGGACTTCGGTCCAGCCCCTCACCCTGCAATTCGCGCCGCGCCGTTCAAGGACGCGCTCTATGGTCGCCCTGGCGCTCTCCATGTTTTCGTAGGAATCAAGTTTGACGTTGATGCCTGTAACGACAGGTTTCCGCGCCGGGGCAAACTCGCCGGCGGAACTGCCGGCCATGTTGAGCAGCGCCTGCGCATCCTCGATATTCATGTAGACCAGCGCCGAGTCGTATTCGTATCCACCCGTCTTGAACGTTCCCGCCACTTCATACTTCCCGTAACTCGCCCGCTCAACGTCCCGCGTAACGGCGGAAGTGATGACCAGGGCGCGTTCGACTATCCTGTAGTTATCGCCGTACCGGCTTTGCATGCAGGCCTCTTTCTCTTCCAGCGTGGAGCCTTCCGGCTTTACGAATGCCACATCGCCGCTGAACAGGAACGCCACAAAGAGATAGCGCCCCGGTTTCTCCGCATAACTGCGTCCTGGAGCGTGCTCGTGGTCACCCACCAGCACGGCGTTGGAGCCGGGCCGCAAAACCTTCGAAAGCGGTTCGTTGCCGTGAATCCTGCAATAATTGCCGTCTCGGAGAAACCGCTCCAGCCGCCCCGTCCGCCCTTCGCGCTCAGGGTCGATGCCCCTTACCAGGCCGTAATGCGCTTGGGACAGCCGCCGCCTTTTCTCGTAGACAGGTTCCCGACGTTCCCAGAATTCCTGGAACATCGCTATGCGTTCGATGAACGGCGAGCACGCCTCGATATGCGGATTGTCCGCCTCCGCCTCTCGCATGATTTCCTCGTAGTCCTCCAGGCCGTTGCCCGAAATGTCTTCCACCACGATGTCCGATATGGTCCCGCGCAGCCGCTGCCTGATATTCTGCCCGAAACCCTCCAGCACGGAGAACACGACTATAAACACCATGACCGCTACCGCCACCCCGCCCATCGAGAGCAGGATGAGCGTCTTCTTGGTAAGATACCTCAGTATAAGGAAGATCTTGTACATCGGCGAACCAGACAGTTGGAATCGACCGGGCCCTGGGAGAGCAGGGAAACAGGGAATACCCATCCGGGAAAAACAGATTCTACCAGACGTGATATGGCATTCAAGCGAAATGAGAGAGGAGAGGGTCAGATGGGTGCACGTCAGAAATGTGGGTAAACCTTTCCTCTGTGTCGGCAGGCTCGGGGAGTCAGACCCTTTCCCGCCCCGACAAGTCGGGGCTCCTCAGCCCCTCCTTCGTCGGGATAAACTCCTGACC